>DOPS01000256.1:1814-11203 GCA_003512645.1 Desulfosporosinus sp. | reverse complement strand
GTACCAAAAACCAACTCCTCAGCGGCGCGACCTCCGGCAAAGGTGGCAATCTTGTTGAATGCATCTTCCTTGTTCATCAACACACGCTCGCCTTCCTCCACCTGCATGGTGTAGCCAAGTGCACCCGATGTTCTTGGAATGATGGTAATCTTATGCACTGGAGCTGAATCAGTTTGCTTCGCAGCAACCAGAGCATGACCGATTTCGTGATAGGCAATAATCTCTTTTTCCTTGTGCGAAATTACCGCACTCTTACGTTGATAACCTGCAAGCACAACCTCAACAGATTCCTCTAAGTCATCCTGATTGACACGTATTCTGCCATATTTAACTGCGCGCAGTGCCCCTTCATTGATGATATTAGCCAGATCCGCACCCGAAGCACCTGAGGTTGCTCGTGCAATAGCCTTAAAATCAATATTCTCTTCCATTTTAATCGTCTGAGCATGAACCTTTAAAATTGCCTCACGTCCTGCAAGATCAGGAAGTTCAACTGGGATTCGGCGGTCAAATCTACCCGGACGTAGCAATGCTTTTGTCTAAAGATTCGGGACGATTGGTAGCAGCGAGGATGACCACACCTTTTTTACCATCGAAACCGTCCATTTCGGTGAGCAACTGATTAAGGGTCTGTTCACGTTCGTCATTTCCTCCGATCCCGCCGTTACCCCGTTTTTTGCCGATCGTGTCAATCTCGTCAATAAATACGATACAGGGAGCTTTTTCGTTGGCTTGCTTAAATAGATCTCGCACTTTGGCGGCGCCCATACCCACAAACATTTCTACAAATTCAGAGCCTGAAATCGAGAAGAAGGGAACCTTTGCTTCTCCTGCTATAGCCTTTGCCAGTAAAGTTTTACCTGTTCCGGGAGGGCCTACAAGCAACGCGCCCTTAGGTAAACTTGCACCAATTTCAGAATACTTTTTGGGATTGTGAAGAAAATCGACAATCTCAGCGAGTGCCTCTTTCGATTCATCCTGTCCGGCTACATCAGCAAAGGTTTTGCCTGTCTGTGCCTGAACATAGACTTTAGCATTGCTTTTACCGAAAGTCATGGATTTCATGCCGCCCATACGTTTTTGCATCTGAATTGCTAACAGTTGTCCGATCCCGATAAAGATAATTAGGGGCAGAATCCATGTCAAGAGGAAATTATACAGAGGAGAATTCTCTTTCGGAATGACCTGAGAGAATTTTACACCCGCACTGTACAGCCGATTAACCAGATCCGGATCATTGATAGTTCCCGTGGAATATGTGCTGTTCTGCTCAGCTTCATCTTTGGCAGTAAAAATAATCCGAGTATCCTGTATTTCCGCCTCAATCACAGCTCCACGTTCTACTTGGTTTAGAAAGGTGCTATAGTCAACCTGCGTGACCTGTTGTTCCAATAATGTTGGAAATACAAATGCATTGAGCAGCATCAAAATCAGCATTGCGACTACAGAATAATAAATAAAAGATTTTGCTTGTTTTTTTGTTTTATTCATAATCTTTCACTCCATTAATAATTGTCTCATAGAATCAAAGTGTTAAATGGTAAAAAAATGTTCTGCTGCTTTCAGACCCCAATAGCCACCTCCTACTAACAGCAGGATTATAACTCCCATAATTACTTTTATTTTCAAATGGTCTTCCTCCTTAAAATTTTCTAATTATTTTGGAGAATTGAAAAGGCTTTCCAAAGAAAGCCTTATATAAAAGAGGAGAGGTAAAGAACTTATTTATGTAAAACTATATATCATTTATCTGAAGAACTTATGAATTAAATGTGAATATCTAGTGAACCTCTTGTTTTCTATAACTACAGAATTGTACATACACAACTTATGGTGCAAATCATAATCTAATTAGAGATAGTATGAAAGGATGGTTCCTATGAATACACATCAAATGCACCCTACTAATATCATAAATACTGTTCAAGATTGTGAAGTAACGTGTGAACACATGATTACCCATCTCCTTATGCATTCCCAAGATCTTCATCTAAGGCATAGACAATTACAACTACTACGAGATTGTGCAGATATCTGTACAGTGACTGCCAAATACCTTGCTCGGCATAGCCCTTATAGTAAGCCAATAGCAGGCCTTTGCGCGAGTATATGTGAAGCATGTGGAAATGAATGTGCACGATTTACCGACAAGGAATCTCAAAAATGTGCCCACATCTGTTTGCATTGTGCCATGGAATGTCGAGCGTTTGCAATGTAGAGAAGATAACCCGACTCTCCAATAAGTACTGAGAGTCGGGTTTTATGTGAATAGTTATCCATACATCTTACGGTTCTGCAACAATATGTTTTAAAATTTTGGTATTCTGATCCTCTATACTTAGGATCCTTAAGCCAGCTTTAGTAATATTCTCGACTGTCCTACGGTTAATATGTGGACCTATCATTCGCACGGTTAGAGGATCCAAAAGATCCATAATCTTTCCTAATATGGGATTATCACTTCGGACATGTTCTAGAAGTATGACCTTTCCTCCCGGTTTACAAACACGTTTAATTTCTTCTAAGCCCTTGATCGGATCCGGCACAGAGCAGAAAACACAGGTCGCGACTACAGTATCAAAGCTTCCTTCCGGGAATTGAAGGTTTTGCGCATCCATCTCCAGTAAAGAAACAGTAATCTTTAATTTCTGAGCCCTCACTTTCGCCCTCTCAAGCATACCTGGACTTAGATCAATCCCCGTAATATCACAATTGGGTGGATAATATTCAAGATTTTTTCCCGTTCCCACTCCAACTTCAAGAACCTTGCTCTTTGCTTGTTTAAGTATCTTTTTTCTTAGGTCAGATTTAATCATCCGATCCATAATATCATAGAACTTTGAAGTGCGATTATATCTTTTGCGAGTTAACAAAGTCTCTTTGTCCATAAAAATCCTTTCTCTTAAGCTCTTTACGAAAAATTCTAACTCTAGTTTAGTGTGACAAACATAAGATGATATTATTCCTCTCTCCACGGGCATAGTGTTCTCTTCTTCATAAGAAATTCACAACTAATTCATGAGTTTATCGTAATCGAGAGTTACACTAAGGACATGGAACCAATTCATGAGTATGCCTATTATGGTTTCTTTTTTTAACGAGGAATATAGGGTAGCCCCCTATACTATATAGGAAGGGTGGTGAGTCAATGAACGAACCGATTAAAGTAATTTGTTGTAATCAGGATATGACGAAAGAAGACGGCAACCTCAGGAGTCATCATGATGAAAAGACGATCCAACAGCTTATCGCCCGGATGAATCGGATCGAGGGTCAAATCCGAGGCATTAAAGGAATGATCGAGCGTCAAGTGTATTGTGATGACGTCTTAAATCAGATCTCCTCCGCCCAGTCTGCCCTCGACGGAGTATCTAAGTTGCTTCTGGAAAAACACATGAAATCGTGTGTGAGGGAACGGTTAGAAGCCGGTGACACAGAGGTAGTGGACGAAGTCTTAAAAACGATATTCCGCATGATGAGATAATCTTCTGTAAAGAATAAACAGCGAAAGGGAATCTGAGTCAGATTACCGATTGGAGGTTAAACGTTATGAGTGAAACATCAAGAAGCGAACATTATGCACAGGTAAGTTTGCCGGTAGAGGGTATGACTTGTGCCGCTTGTGTGGCAAAAGTGGAAAAGACCCTAAAAAACATGGCCGGTGTGCAGGAAGTTCATGTCAATTTACTTTCGGGCAAGGCAGCTGTGGCTTATGCGAGTGATCAGGTCGGAGTACCCCAGATGGTGAAACTAATTCAAGACATCGGCTACGAGGTGCCGGAGGAGGAAGTCTTGCTCACTGTGCGCGGCATGAGTTGTGCGGCTTGTGTCGCTAAAGTCGAGAAGACCGTGAAGGGAATGCCGGGAGTCACTTCTGTTGTCGTTAATTTACCGGCGGAGTCGGCCAAGGTAACGTTTTACCCCGGAGCCGTGGATAAAACCCGGATCAAAAAAGAGATCCGAGCTTTGGGTTATGAGGCTAGCGAAAAGGTGACAGGTCAGGAAGCTTTAGACAGGGAGAAAGAGGCGCGTCAAAAGGAACTCCGGTTCCAAACCCGCAATATGTGGATTGCCTGGCCCTTAGCCAGTTTGGTGATGATTGGCATGTTCCGAGATATGTGGATCTTTCCCTATTTTGTTCCGGAATTCTTAGGGAATGTCTATGTTCTTTGGGCCTTGACCACGCCGATCGCCTTTATTCCCGGCTGGCAGTTTTTTAAACACAGTTGGAACGGACTAAAACGGGGCGCGACCGATATGAATCTACTCTACGCGACCGGGATTGGTGCCGCCTATATCATTGCCACCATCAACACCTTTTGGCCCGATGCCGGTTTTGGCGGGCGGGGAGCCACCTTTTTCGAGTCAGCCGCTTTGCTTACGGCGTTCATCGTCTTAGGTCGCTTTCTGGAAGCGCTTACCCGGGGCCGGACTTCGGAGGCGATCCGCAATCTGATGAGCTTGCAGGCCAAAACAGCGCGGGTGATCCGCAATGGTGAAGAAATGGAGATTGCCACCGATGAGGTGGAGATCGGGGATATCGTGGTTGTGCGGCCTGGGGAAAGCATACCCGTAGATGGCGAAGTTACCGAAGGTTATTCTGCAGTCGTTGAAGCGATGATCACCGGGGAAAGCATGCCGGTGGAAAAACGCGCCGGTTTCCAGGTCACGGGTGCCACTATCAATAAGACAGGTTCTTTTAAATTCAAGGCAACAAGGGTTGGTAGCGAAACCGCTCTGGCTCAAATCATTAAAATGGTGGAAGATGCCCAGGCGTCGAAGGCACCTATCCAAAAACTGGCTGATTTTGTGGCTGGCCATTTCATCGCTGGGGTGCATGTCCTTGCGTTGATTGTCTTCTTCTTCTGGTTCTTTGTCGGTTACGGTGCTTTCTTTTCGCCGGCAAGCCAGTTTATTCTCTCACCTTATAGCTTAGCCGAAGTCGGTGTCTTTGGTTTTGCCCTTCTCTTGTCAGTGACGACCTTGATCATTTCTTGCCCATGTGCTCTCGGCTTGGCTACCCCCAGCGCTATTATGGCCGGTACGGGTAAAGGTGCGGAGAACGGCATCCTGTTCAAAGGAGCTGATGCTGTAGAAGCGAGCAGCAAGCTAAACGCGGTTATTTTCGATAAGACCGGGACCCTGACCAAAGGGGAACCCTCAGTGACTGACGTGTATGCTACAGAAGGCTTTGCCCGAGATGATGTTTTCAGACTGGCAGCGATCACTGAAAAGCCGTCTGAGCATCCCTTGGGTGAAGCGATCGTACGAGGGGCCAAGGAGGAAGGATTGTCTGTTGGAGATACGGACGAATTTGAGGCTATACCTGGACATGGTGTGCGGGCGACCTATCAAGGCCAGACAATCCTGTTAGGGAACCGCCGCTTGATGCAGCAACTAAAGATCGATATCAAAAACTTGAGTGGAAAAATGGAGCAGCTTGAGGGAGAAGGCAAGACTGCCATGTTGATAGCTGTTGACAGTAAGGCAGCTGGGATCATCGCAGTGGCTGACACCCTGAAGGAAAATGCCAAAGTGGCTGTGGAGCGCTTGCAGCAGATGGGTGTGCAAGTGGCGATGATTACCGGGGACAACCAGCGGACGGCTGAAGCCATAGCCCGGCAAGTGGGGATCAAGACAGTGTTGGCAGAAGTGCTGCCCCAAGATAAGGCCGCCGAAGTGATCAAGCTGCAGGAGAAGGGTCTGAAGGTTGCCATGGTCGGGGATGGGATCAACGATGCCCCAGCCTTAGCTCAGGCCAACGTGGGAATTGCCATAGGTTCAGGTACAGACGTTGCCAAAGAAACAGGTGACATTATCCTGATCAAGGACGATATCCGCGATGTGGTAGGAGCTATTGAAATCGGGCGGGCTACCATGCGCAAGATCAAACAGAACTTGGTATGGGCATTCGTTTACAATATCACAGGGATTCCCTTGGCGGCTGGTATTCTGTATCCTTTCACAGGACTTCTGGTTAGCCCGGAACTAGCTTCCTTCTTTATGGCCATGAGTTCTGTTTCTGTAACGATGAACACGCTGCTCTTAAAACGCTACCAACCATCGTTTCGGAGGGAACAGGTGAAATCCAGTAGGCACCCGGTACCTCAACCACAAACAGCACGTTAAGGAGGAGGTCTTACTATGAACGATTTAGAAGCAAAAGCCGCCAGGCAGGCTTCAGTGGTTTATACTGCACTCTCGCTGGCGATAACTCTTATTTTTCTGATCATAACTTGGGTGGACGGTAATACCTATACTGCTGTGGCTCGGATCGGTGGCATGGTTTGGGTTTTCATCCTGAGTATGATTGTCTTTATGCCGATCGTTATTCCGGCAGTGAAGAAAAAGATTATGGGATAAGTTCAGTTTCTCCCCGGATAAAAGGCTAACTTCTCCGGGGAGAAAAATAAATTCAAGTGGAACACTCATAAAATATTCACATAATTATTTCATTAAAAAAATCTAATCAATAATAGTAAGATTTAAGTATAATTTGAAAGTTGGATATTATTCTCTGAGGGGGAACGAAATTTTGTCACAAATTTTATTTAGTATCGGGGAATTTTCACTAAGATCTTATGGTGTACTGGTTGCCCTATCGATATTAATTGGTTTAGGGGTAGCTTATCATTTAGCCTCTTCTGAAAAGGAATACCGCCAGCATCTTGTAGACTTGGTGGTCTTTGCCGTGATTGGAGCCATTATCGGAGCACGTGTTTGGCAAGTTTTTTTCTACGAGTGGGACTATTATTCCCTCCATCTTGCCGAAATCTTTATGATATGGCATGGTGGTATGGCTATTCAAGGAGGTTTAGTTGGGGCTTTTATTGTGGGGTGGATCTATACTCGTAAGCATCAGCTTGATTTTTGGAGAATGGCTGATATTGCCGCCCCTGGGATTATCTTAGGGCAGGGGATCGGAAGAATTGCTTGCTTTCTCAATGGGGATGCCTATGGTAGCCCGACTAACCAAGGATTTGGCCTGGTTTATCCCCATGGAACTCCGGCTTATGCAGCCTATGGAAGCCAACCCCTATGGCCGGCAGAAGTATGGGAAGGGCAATGGGATATGGTTGTTTTTGCTCTGATCATAATCCTTTCGCGTTGGCGTATATTGCCGAGGGGTATCCTCTTTTTAAGCTATATTGTGCTCTATTCACTAGGACGGTTCGGATTAGAATTTTTACGAGGGGATGGCGCACGTTATCTATTCAATTGGACTTCAGCACAGTGGAGTAGTGTGGGGATGATTGTTATAGCCCTTGTTTCTGCCGCTGTTCTGACTAAACAACCAATATCCTCTGAACAAAAGAAGTAATTCGAAAGGTAGCCTACGAAAGGACGATTATTTATGCTTATCTTGAAGGGAAAGAAATCAAACGGCATTGTAGGCGAATATAAAAGTATAATCGATGCTCGAAAGATCTTTTCCGACGCTCAAAGATATCTTGCGCAGAATCAAGTTGATCAGGAGCTAGTCCTGGTAGAGGGTGATCATGTTGTGATGACTTGTATGCTGAGGATGTTTAAAAAACAAGCCTCATTTTCTCCTGCCTAATTAACTAAGCCTTATCGTTTTCTTTCATTAAATGTAATTGAATCTGCTAGCGTTAATGGCTCCTACAGTAAAGTAGGGGTCATTTTGTTTTTTACTAAACGAGGAAAGGAGGCTGACAAACATGAGTTCTCCCCTGCCACAGTGTAGTGCCGGTTATTTAGCAAGATTTCAAGAGTTTTATCTAATTCGAGATTAAATTCATGAGAAATTCATAACTCATTCACAGCATAATCGAATTGAGTAGATATACTTGAGACATGAAGACAGGGTTGCATGAACATATTCTTGTGTGGAAATTAAAGGAGGAAAAAGAATGAATAAGACAAAATGGATTGTAGGACTCTCAATTGCAGGCGTGATGGCGCTTTCGGGTACGGCTTTCGCACTAACCTCTGGTTTAGGTGCCGCAAAATCTGTGAGACAAACTCTTGGATTCACACAGACAGTTGAAACAACAGCACAGAGTAGTCAGCTTGGGACACCTCAACCTATAACTTTAGCACTGTCTTCATCAAGTGATAACTCTGATGATGTGGTTACCACTCCAGGATCCAATGGATATGGTGGAGGTTATGGCATGATGGGAGGCTTCGGTGCTAATGGGTATGGTAGCGGTTATGGGATGATGGGAGGTTTCGGTGCTAATGGAGATGGTGGAGGCTATGGAATGATGGGAGGCTTCGGTACTAATGGATATAGTGGCGGTTACGGTATGATGGGCGGTGGCGGTTACGGCATGATGGGAGGTGGCTATGATGCTAAAAGCTTAGGTGTTGACCTCACAAACGGCGAAGTCACCACAGCTGATCAAGCAGTAGCCATTGCTAAGGCGTTTATACAAAAACTTAACCAGGACGTTGTTGTGGCCGAACTTTATGAATTTGCAAATGGATATGAAGTAGAGCTCAAAGAGGGAGCGACAGGGGCTAAAGCCTATGAAGTTATGGTTTACAAGAATGGCGGACAGATCATAACTGACATACGTCCGAATATTATGTGGAATACAAAATATGGACATATGAATTGGGGAAATAACGGGGCGGTTACATTCAGTGAAGAACAGGCCACGAAGAGTGCTCAAGAGTTCATATCCAAATTGGGCCAAGGATATTCAATCGGAAAACCAGAACTAGCGCCTGGTTACTATGAGTTCATGATTCAGAAAGACGGTAAGGATTACGCGGAACTTGATGTTAATGGATACACGGGTCAGGTTTGGTTTGAAAACTGGCAGGGACCGATAATAAATACTATTGATGTAAAGTAAAAAAATATCAGCGGAAACAAGAAAAGGGCAGGGGCTCCTCAGCGAGACACTGCCTTTTTCATTATTAAGCTGGCACTATTTGCTCTTCAGTATCGGAGATTCCGTTGGTTGCTATTGTTTATAAAGAACCGTTGTCATCATTCCACCTCCCGATTTGGACATATTATTGGTCATATGGTGTGGTATATGGCAGTGAAAAGGCCACTGACCTGGATTATTGGCCGAAAACTCAATATCCCAAGTATCTCCAGAAGCGACTAATATATTGCTTCTCAAAAGTCGTTGATCAGGAGGAATCGTGTTGCCATCAGAAGCGGTCACATAGAATTGATGGCCGTGGAGATGAATTGGGTGGGCGGTTTCCATGGTATTACTTAAACGAATGCGAACATTTTCGCCAGTACAGACTTTTAGTGGCGTGGTGTCTGGAAAACATCGCCCATTAATTGTAAAAAAGTTGTAGTCCATATTGTAGGGATCGAGATCATAGACGCCGGGTGTGTATCCTTGCATGGGCTGTTTGTCGACATGAAACTCTTGGAACATGAGGAAGTAATCACG
>DOPS01000256.1:0-1790 GCA_003512645.1 Desulfosporosinus sp. | reverse complement strand
TTTGGAACATCTAAACCGTGCCAATGCACGCTAGTTGATTCGGGAAGCCTGTTGAAAACACGAATATTGACAAAGTCCCCTGGATAAACATGGATAGTCGGTCCTGGCGTACTTCCGTTATATCCCCAAGCGTTGATGTAGAGTCCAGTTAGAATCTCCCGTTGCACAGGTTGGGCAATTAACTCAAAGTATTTAACTCCGTTTCTCAAAATAAAAGGTAAGCTCGGGAGATCTAGCGAAATCACCATACCTTTCACGTCCTTTGACATTTTAGGAAAGTATATGCTTGAGTCTGAGAATAGGTTCATGTGAAGGGATCGTGAAGCTGGGTTCCGCGTTCATAGGAAATTCATAGTTATATAGTATCATTATAGGTGTTTACTAAAGGGTTGAGATTGTTCTTTGTAAGAGGCAGGGAAGGGAGGATACATTCGTAATGCCAATTGCACAGAAGTTCACTCATAAATGCCCCTTTAAGTAACTTTAACATAATACTTTAAAGGTAAGATGCTGAATCTGAGTTTCGATGCTCAGAGCGGGGGATTTCATGTGGGGTGAATCATGTGCATAACATGAAGGGCTTACACCTTTAGCCCGAATCCGTCAACTAACCTCGTAAGCAAAGAAAGGTGGACAACTTAGTGTTAATACCCAAGAAAAAGTGGTTTAGTGGGGTCACCCTTGCTGGTGTTATTTTGACAAGCAGTTTGACGGGGATAACCCCATCTCAAGCTGCAATGCTCAATTCTCAGGATGTCCCAAAGTCTGATACCGTACAAATTGATACCGTTCAAACTACCTTACTCAAAAATCCTCCTTTGGTAGTTTCCACATCAAAAGTATATTCTCAAAGAATACGGGAGGCACTTAATTGGACACCTAAGATCGAGGTCAAAACGGATGTGTCACAAATACCTGAAAGTAATAATGTTTCTGACGAAAAGCAAACGTCAACTCCTGTTGAAAAGAAAACCCCAGCTGCGGTGGACAAGACGTCTCAAAAACCTCAGACCGTTAAAAAGCCCAGCGCTCCTTCACAGAAGGTGGCCTCTGGGACTAAACAGGTTCCAGTATCCCAAGTGTCTAGGGGAAGTTTAGATGTGGACAAGCTCATTAGCCGTGCCCTAAGTTTACAAGGGATTCCTTATGTTTGGGGTGGAACGAGTCTAAAAGGATTTGATTGTTCCGGATTTGTGCAATATGTGTTCAAAGCTTCCGGGATTACACTACCTCGAGTCGCTGCAGATCAGTACAAACTTGGTACGCCTGTCAGCCGTAATGAGTTAAGACCCGGAGATCTCGTTTTTTTCCAAACCTATGCCCCTGGTGCTACGGATGTGAGGATATATATCGGTGGAGGGCGTACTATTGGAGCTGCTAGTAAAGGAGTAGATATTCAGAGCTTGTCGGATAGTTATTGGGCAAAACGATATTTAGGTGCTCGACGGATTCGATAAGAAAACTGTAAGAATAGCAATGCCGGACAGTTAGATGTGTTGCATATGAAGGGATCCTGAACATCAATCAGGGTCCTTTTTTCATGAGAAATTTACGATTTTTTATGAAGATAATTTTATCAACGTCAGCAAGAAGACCCGACTTCAAGACTCTGTTGTGTTAAGTCAGGGATGAATCGCGTTCCCTTACAAAATTATGTTAATTCAATTTCTAAATATGGATATTTTAGGCTGATTTTTGGAATCATAACACCAGTTTGTACAATATATTTGTTTATTGCTAGGGAAATAAAAAGCCAAAGATTTTACCTAATGAAATAGGCGGATTAGCAA
>DOPS01000093.1:2259-3980 GCA_003512645.1 Desulfosporosinus sp. | reverse complement strand
TACTGACCCAATCAATAACCTGTGCGCGAGTAAAGAAGGCAGTCTGTCCTTCAATACGGATCCTATTTTGTCGCATAATTTCTAATACTTTAGGATGATGAAACCTCATGCCTGTTTGTTCCAAAACAGCCATTGATGCTTCATGGATTTTCCTCAGATCATCGTCCATTTCGTCCAATTCAATCATGTGAGAACCCTCCAGTCCATTTATTAGGTGCAAATCACTAACCTTATATTCTATAGCGCAAGATAGGAACCTCCTAACAATGTGCCAGTGTTATTCTAATTTTGCTGACCATTTTTCAAGTTCCATGAGAATAGTTTTATCTAGTTGAGGCACTAGATGGCTCTCCATAATATTACTTATCTTTTCTTTCACTTTTCCCTTAACTTGAGATTGGTTATTGTTCTGCATATTCCGGCTAAATAAACTTGGATACCAAACTTTTTTAAAATTACTCAGAGTATGCAGGTTCGTTAGAAAATGTCCTCCAGGCCCTACTTCCATTATCACATCTAAGGCAAGTTCCTCCGTATTCACCTGAACACCTTGTATATAGTGTTTTAATCCTTCAATGATCTCATCAGCCAATACAACTAATTCTGGTGAGACGCTGTTACAGTGATCCATTACTCCAACATCATGGACAATATTGGCTTTACTAAGCATTGTAGAGAAAAGTTCCATGGTCGTTTCTGCTACTGCCTGTTCATCAAGCACTTTAGCATCTGTGCATCCTGCGGTTCCAAAGAAGGGTATACCATAATACGCTGCCAAATCGGAAGACGCTGCGACTAACAGATGAAATTCTGGTGCTCCATAACTGCCAATTGTTGAGCGCATGTCAAAAACTGAAGGCATAGAACCATAGATAAATGGAGTTCCTTCAGAAACCAACTGGGTAATAACCAAACCAGTTAATACATCGGCATTACACTGAGCTAGAGTCCCTGCAAAGCTCATGGGAGACGTTCCGCCCATCATACAATAGGGCATATATACCATCGGAATACGATTTTCTGCGCAAATATAGAGCTTTTCCGTACTCTCCTTGGGATGAGCAAGGGGTGGAATTGGATCACAAAGGTAAAAAATAAACGGCCTTTCTTGAAGGTTTTTTAATCCATCAGCCACAATAGCAGCGATCTCGATGATATCGTTCAAGGCTTCAATATTATTGGTAGAAAAATTAATGGTTTTACTGAAATGCTTAACTGTCTCCAAGAACGTGATTTGAGACTGTACTTTAGGTCTCATATCCGATGACATACCCACTGACAAAATAAAGTGAATGTTCGGTAGGTAGTCGGCCAATTTGCACATCATTGCAGTGTCTTGTCTGAGGAATTTCCGAACGTTTCCCGACAACGGATCAACGAGTTCCAATTGATCCGCATGGGTGCCAAAGTAAACTGGATTTACATTGTTAATCTTCATAGAAGGTTCACCATCACGTGTATAAAGCACCAGTTCCTTGGGGACACTTTTCAAGGCTCTTTCCACAAGACCCCTAGGAATTGTGGTCAGCCCATCGCTGGTCGTTAGAGCGCCGTTGTCTTGTAGAAGCTTAAGAGCCCTTGCCCCCTCAATTTTCATGCCCACGTTTTCCATGAGATATAGACTTGCGTCATGAAGTTGATCAAACTTCTCTTGATCGATGATGGTTAGAGACAAATTGCGTGTTGATGTATTCATTTAATTTCCTCCCTTTAGGTGGTTG
>DOPS01000093.1:0-2237 GCA_003512645.1 Desulfosporosinus sp. | reverse complement strand
AAATTCCATGGAAACAGGTGCGCCGCCAATAATAATCTTCAGTTTACCTTTTAGTCCTTCCTCCTGTAGGAGCTCAATCGTCTCTTTCATCGCAGTCATCGTTGTCGTAAGTAACGCAGATAAAGCTACAATGTCTGGGTTATGCTCTTTTACTGCCTGAACAAATTGTTCAGGTGAAATATCCACGCCGATATTAATGACCTTGAAACCGGAACTTTCTAACAGCATTCCTACTAAATTTTTGCCGATATCGTGAAGGTCACCTTTCACCGTACCTAATACTACTTTTCCAAAGCTAGGCATATCAGTTTCAGCAATCAAAGGTCTAACGATTTCGATTCCTGCGCTCATAGCCCGTGCTGACATCAGCACTTCAGGAACATACATATCCCCAGCTTTGAAACGAGTTCCAACAACACTCATGCCTGCAATTAAGCCCTGGTTAATGATTTCTAACGGGTCTATCCCTTGAGCAAGTAACGACTTGACTTGCTCCCGAATTTGGCTTTCTGCACCTTCAATTACATATTGAGCGAGATCTGTATAATTTGACATAGAGAGTACCTCCTAAATTATTAATCGTTTATCATTGCTTCATTTGGCAGTTGGTTTTAACGATTCCAATTTTGCATTCCATTTTTCGAGTTCCATGAGAATAGTTTTATCAAGTTGAGGGACCTGATGGCTCTCCATAATATTTTTGATCTTTTCCGTCACTTTTCCCCTAACTAGAGATTCGTTACTGTTCTGCATATCCCGGCTAAATAAACTCGGATACCAAACTTTTTTGAAATTACGTAGAGTATGCATGTTCGTCAGAAAATGTCCTCCAGGCCCTACTTCCTTTATCACATCTAAGGCAAGTTCCTCTGTATTTACCTGAACACCTTGTGTATAGTGTTTTAATCCTTCAATGATCTCATCAGCCAAAACAACTAATTCTGGGGAGACACTGTTACAGTGATCCATTACTCCAACATCATGGACAATGTTGGCTTTACTGATCATTGTGGAGAAAAGTTCCATGGTCGTTTCTGCTACTGCCTGTTCATCAAGCACTTTAGCATCNNTTACACTGAGCTAGAGTCCCTGCAAAGCTCATGGGAGAGGTTCCGCCCATCATACAATAGGGCATATATACTACTGGAATACGATTTTCCGCACTAATATAGAGCTTTTCCGTACTCTCATTAGGATGAGCAAGGGGTGGAATTGGTTCACAATAGTTGAAAATAAAGGGTTTTTCTTGAAGGTTCTTTAATCCACCAGCCACAATAGCGGCGATCTCAATAATATCCTTTAGGCCTTCAATATCATTGGTAGAAAAGTTTATAGTTTTACTGAAATGCTTAACTGTCTCCAAAAACGTAATTTGAGACTGCACTTCAGGTCTTACATCCGACGACATACCCACAGACAAGATAAAGTGGATGTTCGGCAGGTAGTCGGCCAATTTACACATCATTGCCGTATCTTTTCTAAGGAATTTCCGAACACTTCCAGACAATGGATCAACGAGTTCCAATTGATCAGCATGTGTGCCAAAGTAAACTGGATTATCATTGTTAATCTTCATAGAAGGTTCACCATCGCGTGTATAAAGTACCAGTTCCTTAGGGACACTTTTCAAGGCTCTCTCCACCAGACCCCTGGGAATTATAGTAAGCCCTTCGCCGTTCGTTACAGCGCCGTTGTCGTGTAACAACTTAAGCGCCCGTGTACCTCCAATTTTCATGCCCACATTTTCCATCAGCTGCAAACTTGCCTCATGAATTTGATCAAACTTCTCTTGGTCGATGATGGTAAGCGACAAGTTGCGTTTCGTTGAAGTGCTCATTTATTTACCTCCCCATAAGATTTATTACAAGTTGCACTTTGTGTACTATTTAGACATGTCCATAGTAGTCACGATGCACAACCACGGAGTAAGCATAGTCCAATAATGTTCCCCAACTAAAAACCGGTAGTTCTACCTCTCTTTGAATTGCTCGAGCAAAAGGCTGCATACCTGTACATTCTAAGACGATTGCTCCGACATCCATATGTTTTTCCTTAAACTTTTTGGCAGCCTCAATCATTTGCTGCTCTGCCCTATCGTAATATGCGTTGGGGCATGCAGGCCGCTTATCAGGGTTCCATAAATTGTCGAACTCAGTACAACCATACTCATCCTGAGCCCCTCCAATAACATAATTGCTGTCACTTCTAATTCCGACATTCCCTAAATGTTCCGCATC
>DOPS01000267.1:0-4062 GCA_003512645.1 Desulfosporosinus sp. | reverse complement strand
ATAGCTTCAGCATCCAACGAGCCAGTGAACGCAACGTGTGTGAACGTGCGATGGCCCCTTACTTTCAAACCCTATAGTAACTCGTAAATCCCAGCGGCTCCCATGCCTCCACCGATGCACATGGTTACCATACCGTATTTCAGCTTGCGCTTGCCCATTTCACTTAAGAGAGTGGCTGTTAGCTTTGCTCCCGTGCAACCCAGAGGGTGTCCAAAGGCAATGGCTCCGCCATTAACATTTACTTTTGCAGGATCGATGTCCAGCGTCTTAATGATCGCCAGCGATTGGGAAGCAAACGCCTCATTCAGTTCGAATAAATCGATATCCGCAAGAGTCAAGCCAACTTGCTTTAACACTTTTGGGATAGCTTTAATCGGACCAATACCCATCAGTTCTGCTTCCACACCAGCAACTGCAAATCCACGCCATACAGCTACGGGTTTGAGACTAAGCTCCTTAACTTTTTGCTCTGACATAAGAAGAGCAATGGCTCCACCATCACTGGTCTGGGACGAGTTCCCTGCCGTAACGGTACCTCCAGCTTTAAAGGCAGTCCGTAGTTTTGACAACGATTCAACTGTGGTCTCAGCACGAATGCCCTCGTCTTTCGTAAACCACTTTTCACCAGGCTTCCCAAACATCGGCAGAGGAACCGGTACAATCTCATCATCAAAACGTCCACTGCTTTGAGCTGCCCAGGCTTTTTGATGACTGGAAGCTGCAAAGGCATCTTGTTGCTCGCGAGTAATTTCGTATTTCATAGCCACATTCTCAGCCGTAATGCCCATGGAAACATAAGCTTGCGGAGCATTCCCTACCAAGAAGGGATTAGGTGCTGGTTTCAACCCGCCTAGTGGAACTGCTGACATGCTCTCCACTCCGCCAGCGATCATAACATCTGCTTCCCCTAAACGAATTCGGTCCGCTGCCATGGAAATCGCTTGTATCCCTGATGAGCAAAAGCGATTGACGGTTACGCCGCAGACTTCAATGGGTAAACCAGCGCGCTGAGCTATGATTTTAGCCACATTCATGCCCTGCTCACCTTCAGGGAAGGAACAACCAATAACGCAGTCCTCAATATCTACCAGTTTGAGTGAAGGAACCCTCTTGAGAATATCTTGAATGACGTAAGCACCTAAATCATCCGGACGAACCTGTGCTAAGGAACCTTTGACCGCTTTACCAATGGCGGTCCGCTTGGATTCAATAATGTACGCTTCTTGCATGCTTTTCCCCCCCTTAATTCCGTAATGGCTTGCCTTTGGTGAGCATATGGCGGATACGATCCTGAGTTCTTGGTTCACCGATTAAGCTCATAAAGGCTTCTCGTTCGAGATCTAATAAATATTGCTCATCCACAAGCATACCAGCTGGGCGATCTCCGCCGCTCATGACATAAGCCAGTTTCTTGCCTAGATGTTGGTCATACTCTGAGATATAATTTCCTTCGCGCATACCATAGAGAGCCAGTTCTAACATAGCACGGACACCAGAACCTCCAGCTTTGACTTTAGTAGGTAAATTAGGCCTAAAGTTACGAGCCATATCGATAACCCGAGCCTTAGCATCTAAGATGACATGGTCTGCATTCATGCTGTAGCGATCATAATTACGCAAGAAACCAAGTTGACGAGCTTTTTCCGCGCTGGTCGAAACTTGAGCCATCGCCACCGCTTCAAAGCGTTTGGCAAAGAAGTAATCCGGTGACACTTGAATACCTGGTAGAACCCCTTCCATAGCACGAACTGCCATTTCTTTGGTACCACCACCACCAGGAATCAAGCCAACGCCCAGTTCAACGAGCCCCATGTATAATTCAGAAGAAGCTTGAATGGCATGAGAGTGTAAGCAAATCTCCGCTCCGCCACCAAGGGTCATTCCAAAGGGTGCTGCGACAACTGGTTTTTTAGCATGTTTCAAAGCCATCATTTCGTTTTGCAGGGCCCGAATCATGAGATCGATCTCATCCCAGTTTTCCTCTTCTGCTTCTAAGAGGATCAACATAAGATTTGCGCCTACACAGAAATTCTTGCCTTGATTGCCGATGACCATACCGAGGTAATTCTTCTCCACTTCCACCAACGACTTTTGAATCATCGTAACAATGTCCGCGCCAATGGAATTATTCGGAGAGTGGAATTCTAAACAAGCTACCCCGTCTCCCAAATCCATAAGGCTTGCTCCAGCATTGCCAAAAATTTCTTTACCCTCTTTATGCGCTTGCTTCATGGAGTAAGCATAGGGGCTTACAGCTTTTGGAATATATGCTCCAGCCTCGAAATAAGAGACTTGACCAGTCTCGGTCTTTTGATAGAAATGCGTATTCCCTTTAGAGAGCAATTCTTCAACTAAGGGAGGCAATGTTCCCCCTTCCGCGACGACACGATCTGCTATCGTTTTAACTCCCAGTGCATCCCAGAGTTCGAAGGGACCCATTTCCCAGTTAAAGCCCCAGCGCATGCCTTCGTCGATTCCAGGGATGTTATCGGCAATATCCTTAGCGATGGTCGCCGCATAGAGCAAAACAGGTTTTAAGACATTCCAAGAAAACTCTGCTCCAGCATCTTTGCCGCTAACTAGGGTACGAATCTTTTCAGTTAGGCTACCTGCTGCTTTTGCCTTATCTAAGGAAGCAAATTTCACGACTTTTTGGGGAACATAGGTCATAGTCTGGGGATCGAGCACTTCAATAACTCTACCTTTAGGGCCCTTGGACTTTTTGTAGAACCCTTGCTTGGTTTTATCTCCGAGCCAACCATTGGTCAGCATTGTTTGCATGAATTCAGGTAATGTAAAATTCTCCTTTTCCGCAGGTACGCCGACAGCAACGGTATTAGCCGTATGGATAAAGGTATCCAATCCGACGAGGTCAACCGTTCTGAAGGAGGCGCTCTTCGGGCGTCCCATGACCGGTCCAGTAAGAGCATCCACTTCATCGACTGTTAAGCCGGAGCGAAGCATTTCCTGAAGAGTTACTGCTAAGCCGAATACGCCAATCCGATTGGCTATGAAATTCGGCGTATCTTTAGCCATGACAACCCCTTTGCCCAAAGCCCTCTCGCCAAACTCAGCTAAGAAGGTAATAATTTCCGGGTCGGTATTGGGACCAGGAATAAGTTCTAAGAGTTTCATGTAGCGTGGGGGGTTAAAGAAGTGGGTTCCTAAGAAATAACGGGTAAAACTCTCTGGCAGGTCACTTACCATGGATTTTAAAGAGATTCCCGAGGTATTAGAGGTAACAATCGTACCTGGGCGGACATGGGCTGCTACTTTTTTGAAGAGATCTACCTTGATGTCAAGGCGTTCTACAACCACCTCAATCACCCAATCCACTTCACCTAAACGACCTAAATCATCGCTTAAATTTCCAACCTCAATCCGGTCAGCAAACTCAGGCACTAAAAACGGGGCTGGGTTCATTTTTAACAATTTGGCTTTATTGGTTTCTGCAATACTATTTCGAACTTTCCTGTCCTCCAGGGTTAATCCGGCTGCTTCTTCTTTGGCCGACAGTTTGGAAGGGACAATATCCAACAATAGGCTTGGGATTCCGGCATTGGCCAAATGCGCCGCGATGGTACCTCCCATTACACCTGACCCTATTACCGCTACTTTATGAATCTGCATTTCCATCCTGGTTTCTAAAACATACCGAAACCATGTAAAACGGTATGATATGTTTTTCTCCTGCCGACAGACAGGAGGTAGCATCACAGGATTCAGCTACTTAGCTACAGGCCATAACCTGTATTTCGGGTGATTGATTGAACAATCGCCGGCTTATGCCGTTCTGCCCAAAAGGGGGTGTTACCCACCGCCTAAACCTATGTGTGTGGCAACGACCTTTCACAACGTGTATCGTTACCACAGGGTTACTTTAAGCTGATTTCCTTAAATGCTGCCAAGAGACCAGGCTTTTCACCCCTTTCTTTTTTAGAGATTTAAGAATTACTTTTTTCATGGCACTCCACTGTTTCCAGTTATTAATGTAGGAAAATCCGTCTTTATCCTTCACGAACTCATCCACTAAACTCCATGGAACTTTTTCATAATCATAGC
>DOPS01000212.1:9659-13829 GCA_003512645.1 Desulfosporosinus sp. | reverse complement strand
TGGAATAAATTAACTATTTATTTCCCTCGGAATGTCAGCGGAATGTGGGTTGATAGATAATATATGTTTTGATATACTTAGTACGGCGTTGTTGCTGAATTTTATCGTAAATGAGGAAGAAATTAAAATGGAAACACTTCTTATGGTTACAAGAGGCCTGTTACTCGCTTGTGTAATTTTTTATATTTATTTCTTTACCCGACGCAAGGATAGAAATGTCTCAACCAAATTATGGATTATCATTATTGTCGGATTACTTGTTGGTGCCGTCGGAAAAATCATTGAGGTATATATCGGAACTTCTACATGGAGCTCAATACAGATCAGTTTGTTACTTTCTCTTGCTCTTTTTGGTTATAGTGTGTGGAAATTATTATCAGAGCTAAAAAAATAAGCGTCATTTAGAGGTTAGGAAGCCGCATTTTTTAAATATGCGGCTTTTTGTTGTTATTTTTTAGCAATTTATTTGCAAGCTATTCTACACCGTTAGCGATATCCATAGGAACCGCTTTGGCAGGAATAGGTTATGGTTCATTACTCAGTCTCTTCCCATCAGTAGTGGCAGATTACTATGGCGTTAAAAACTTCGGAGGCAATTATGGCGTTTTATATACTGCATGGGGTATTAGATTGAACCAAAAAAGAATGGGTCTTCTCAAAGGCATGATCTAGTCAAGCCTTTGAGAAAGATCCATTCTTTTTTGCGTATTTACCCCATGCCGTTACGCGGAAGTGTCATCAAGGGGACAGATGCAGTGTTTCAACACCTTGTTCACGCTAGTGAGAGCAAGAGGAGGGAGATGAACCAAGCGACATTTGACAAAGTTGATCGTTAATGTTAATATTTGATCAAACGATCAATAAATAGTTTGAGTAATCAATATTTAGTTTTAAAGATCAATAATTAGTTTGAGTGATCAATACTTAGGGCGGTATATGGAGCTTAGCCTTTAAGTGACGTCTGCACACCCAAAACTTTAATGCCCATTCATATCGTTACAAAACGAATGGAAGAAAGATAAGTGAAAAATGAAAGTGCGCAACGCCAAAACTTCTGACTACGGATTACACCCGCAATAGGGCTATTCTTTCTTACCCCGCTGGTTGGAGAGTATCTGCTTGGCAACATTTCAATAACAGGTATCTGGGCCTTGCCCTTCCTTGCACCGATGTACGGAGGTGGTGCACTCCTCATCCGCGAGGTGACGCGCCGAACTGGGCATGGCTGGACGACCATAATCGTCCTTGGTCTGGCCTACGGTTTGCTCGAAGCAGGCCTGATTGACCAGTCTCTCTTCAACCCCTCCTTCGAAGGTCTTGAATTCCAGAGTGCTGCACCCATCTCGGCACTAGGCCTTAGTGCTTATAATGCTCTGGCTTTCATTGTAGGGCACTCAGTTTGGAGCATTGGTGTGCCAATCGCCATTGTCGAAACACTCGTACCAGCTCGGAGAACGACCCCGTGGTTGGGGATGGTTGGCTTACTAGTCACTGGCGTCCTGTATCTCCTCGGTTCCGTCTTGATGTTCCTTGACATACGGAAAGAGGAACAATTTCTGGCCTCGACGCCGCAACTGATAGGTGCGGCTGTTGTGGCGGTGGCACTGATCGGCATCGCGTTCGCAGTCGGGAAGCAACCTCGCCTGGAGATCGACCGGCAGACACCTAAACCGTGGCTTGTCGGCACGCTGTCATTTGTTATCTCTGGCCTCTTCTTCGGTGCCAACGAAAGCTGGATGGGCGTTGCTTTTAAACTCTTGCTGCTCACACTGATGACTGCCTTGGTCAGACAATGGTCACGGCGTCAGGGTTGGGGTGCAACCCATCGGCTGGCACTGGCCGGCGGTGCGCTACTGACCTATGCCTGGGGCGGCTTCATCCTGACAAGACTACTCGGGCGAACTGAGAGCATTCACCTAATCGGCAATGTAATCTTTGCCTCCGGTGCAATTATGTTGCTGATTATCGCTGCACGAAAAACATGTAATGCATATCCGAAAAAAGGATTGGAGGAATTGCCATAAATAAACAGAATAAATTGGAACAGTTATGCCAGGATGCTCCAAGTTGGGTAATAAGTCTATTGTCGCTTGTCTGTGTAATCTCCGGTGGTATTGTACTATGGGTAACTTGGTTTTTCTACAAAGATATCTATATCCAACCAAGCTTTCATTGGTATAATTGGCTACAACCAATCTTAATGGTAATATTTTCATTAGGTATGCGGTCCGTTGGATCGGCGATAATGCAGGACATCTAGCAGATGGTACGTTTTTTGACCAGATTAGTCTTAGTCCCTTTAATATTGCCAACATCGTGGTTTTGCTAGTCATTGGATTTTTAGCACTGCTGAGCAGCCTTGATAAATCCAAAAAAACACCTAAGGAGAAGAAATAATGAGTAATAACAAGGCAGAAGAAAAGCAATCCTTCATCGCTGAGGCAAGGCGTACCCAGATCGTCGATGCAGCAATTACCACACTGGATGAAATTGGCTACGTAAATGCAAGTCTTGCCCAGATTGCAAAAAGAGCTGGTATCAGTACCGCTTTAATTTCTTATCATTTTAAAGACAAGAATGATTTAATGGATCATACGCTTATGGCACTCTTAGCAAGCTCCACATCGTATGTATTAGCAAGAACAAAAGCCGAGAATACCGTCCGCGAGAAGCTTCATGCCTACATTTCAGCCAGCCTCGCCTACCAAGGTACTCATGCTAAGCACAATGCCGCCCTTTTAGAGATTGTATTTAATGCTCGGACCCCCGAAAACATTCCTTACTATAAGTTGAGTGATGAAGAGGAGGAACCGGTAATGCTAGAACTGAAACAGATACTACACGATGGTCAAAACAAAGGTGAATTTCGACAGTTCAACGTTGATGTCATGGCTAGCGCTATCACAGGAGCTATCGGGGAGTATATGTTATTGGCTAACCCTAACATCACCGCTAAAGTCGACTTAGAGTCTTATAGTGAAGAGCTCGTGAAGATATTTGATAAAACAATTGTGAATGATGACTAAAGCATCTATTTGGCCGGATAAGGGTTATTATAGCCACGTTCTCCGTAAGGTTGAAGTTCATTCAACCACTGTGCTTTAAGTTTTTTCAAGGCATCTTTGGTATCAAAATAGCCTTCCTCAGGTATTTCTAAGATTTCTAACACCTCAAAAACAAAGGCCTCTGATCCAAATTCCGTCCACTCATTTTGGAGAAGTTTGTTCTGATACGTTCCCATATCTAGCGTAAATCGCTTTCCGTTGATGGTCTTTAGGTTTGGGGTGCTTTCGATAAATATCTTATCGTTTATAGTGTTCTTGATTTGGTAGACTCCGGCCTCAATTTTCGTCTCTTTGTACTGTTGCTTTAATTCTTGTTTGCGATCCATCGTTGTTTCCTCCTTGTTCTGGGAACCATTTCTTAGCCAGTATTGACTTCCATCAGGTGTTCGATCAAGAAAGCCATATTCGATTAAATACCTTCTGAGGGTCGCGAAATCATGATAAATTGTTTTCAAAATCTGACTAATTTCTTTTTCGGTATAGATCCGCCCATTTTGAAAGCGCTTTACAATTTCTTGCAAGACAACTAATTTATTTTTTTCTTTGATAGAGAAGGTCTTTAAGGGGCCTTCCGGGCCTTCTGGAAAGAGGGTCTTTATTAATTTATCGCTAACTTGTTGGGTGATCTTATAACGATCATCGACCATTTTTGCTGTTTCAGGAGGCACCAATAAGATTGGTTCGTGTTTGTTCTTATCTTTGAGGAGCTCCATCATAACTAAATAAACCTTCGACTGACGTTCTCTCTCTTTTAAAGCAAAACGATGATTGCGAATCGTCGAGGGACTGCCAATGTCCATTGCTTTTTGCACTTCTTTATCAGTTTTTCCCTGGTAAAAAAGTCGGATAAGGCTGGTTTGATGCTCTGTAAGTCCCGTAACCTTTTTATCCAGCTGAGCTAAGTAGTCAAACACGGAAAGGTGGACTTTCTCAATATGGAGGCGCATATATCTGCTCGCTTCATAGAGAACCCCATCCTCAGGATAGACAATCCCTTGCTCGATTTTTTCCCCACAAAGCAGACATACATAATGGTCCTTCTCTTGAACGTATCCACATTTGAGGTCTTCAAATGATGCGGTCCAGAATAGTTCTGAAATATCCA
>DOPS01000212.1:0-9634 GCA_003512645.1 Desulfosporosinus sp. | reverse complement strand
AAGCGTCAAACTGTCCGTTCGATCTGTCCGCTAGGGATTGTTTACGAAATAGCTATCGGACAAATTTACTAGACAATGAATTACTTACCAATGAAAAACTATTTCAAGTAGTGTATATTTAAATACATTAAAGATCTCTAAATAGTAATTACTAATGAGGTGGTTAAATGGCGGGAGTAACACATTCACAACAAATAGAAGAAACAGATGAAGAGAATGTTATCGATCATTACATTGGTCGGTTGGAAGAAGCATGTTATCTAGCCATGAGTAAATTAGCCCCCGAGTTATCTGGTCACCTAGAAAAGAGCTTAACCATTGATCAATTCTTTGTTTTAAGAATACTTTCCCAACGAGGAAGTTGTACGGTATCAGAGCTTGCTAGTGAGCATAAGGTTAACCCTGCGGCTATCACGGCCATGATGGATCGGTTATCTAAAAATGATTTAATTATTAGAGAACGGGATGAAAAGGATCGCCGAACGGTCAATATTAGCTTATCCACTCAGGGACGCCAGGTCTTTAATCTATCAGAGGCTAAACGAAAACAAATGTTTAAACATTATTTCTCCAAGCTCGAACAAGAAGAAATGAAACTATTAGTCGCCATTACTGAAAAATTAGCCAGGATTGTACTCATTGCGAAGGAGGAATAGACCTATGAGTTTACCAAAATTTTCAATACGCAATCCGATCACGACCATCATGATGATGCTTTTGGTCATTATTCTTGGGGTCGTTTCCCTTTCAAATCTTAAATTGGATTTAATGCCGAATATTAATCCTCCTGTGTTAGCGGTGATCACGAATTACCCTGGAGCGGGCCCTCAAGAAGTGAAAGAAATGGTTACAAAACCTGTGGAAGAAATGGTAAGTACCGCACAGGGTTTAGAATCTCTCCAGTCCAGAAGTAGCGCAAATACCTCATTAGTCATCGCGCAATTTGACTGGGGGATGGATGTATCCGAAGCGAGAGAGGACATTACCTCAAAGCTTAATCAACTGAACCTAACCGATGGTATTGAATCACCAATGATCGTTAAGTTTGATCCGACCATGCTTCCGGTTATGCAGTTTGCGATTGCTAACGGTCAAAGTATTGAGGAAATTCAGGCGCTTGTTAATAATGAATTAGTACCCCAGCTTCAAAATATTGAAGGGGTTGCCAGTGTATCTGTTGCAGGTGGCTTTAACGAAGAGGTTTTAGTCCACTTAAACCAAGATAAATTGAACCAAAATAATTTAACTCAAGAAAAAATAACGCAACTGATTCAGGCAAATAACTTGACCTATCCTGGTGGAGTTCTTACTCAGGATAATAAAGAGTTAAATCTACGAGTGATCGGTAAAGTGGATTCCATCGATATCCTGCGGCAGTTACCGCTTAGCATGATTCCCGATAGGACCGCCGTGAAAATCGTTACGTTAGCAGATGTCGCTAAGGTCGAGATGGTTAAGAAAGATATGAACTCGATTGCTCACACCAATGGTAAAGAAAGTTTGATGGTCAGTATCCAGAAAGAGGGAACGGCCAATACTGTTGAGGTTACTAAAGAAGTTGGAGTAGTCATCGACAGCTTCAAACAAGATTATAAAACTATGGAATTTACGGTCTCCTCTGACCAAGGAGAAATTATTAGAAAGTCTGTAGGAAACGTGTCCTCTTCCTTACTCTTTGGCGGATTATTTGCCATCGCAGTAATTTTAGTCTTTTTACGGTCAGTCGGTTCAACAATTATCGTAGCCATCGGAATTCCCATTTCCGTGATTGCCACCTTTGTGATGATGTATTTTTCTGGGCTTACCCTTAATATCATGTCACTGGGAGGATTGGCTTTAGGAGTAGGAATGCTCGTTGATAACGCCATTGTCGTCATCGAAAATATTTACCGTCATATCTCTTTAAATAAAACCCGAATTGCTGCAGCAATTGATGGCACAGTTGAGGTTGCAGGGGCGATAACTTCATCGACCCTAACGACGATTGCAGTGTTCCTTCCCGTTGTCTTTATCGGGGGATTAGTCGGGGATTTGTTTAAAGAGTTAGCTTTAACGGTCACATTTTCCTTGCTTGCCTCTCTGGTTGTCGCTTTAACCGTGATTCCTTCTTTAGCAGGAATGCTCATTAAGGAACAAAAATTGAAAAGAACTAAAGAAAATCAACTTTACAAAAATATACTCACTTGGGGACTAGACCATCGTTTGGTTACCGTAGTTCTGGCAGTTGCTATCTTTGCCGGATCGGTCTCCTTAATCCCGAGAATTGGGACTGAATTCATTCCGGCGCAGGACGAAGGCATATTTACGATTAGTGTTAGCCTTCCACAAGGATCAAACCTTACAAGTACCCTGAAGGTCGTTGAGGACATTGAAAAGGTTGCTATGAATGTAGAAGAAGTAGATGTTGTGACTGCTGTGGTAGGCAACGCTAACCCCCTCATGAATGCTGGAGGAACAGAAACGGCTTCCTTTAATAATCACCCTTATCGATAGCGACTCAAGGACTAGAACGACAGATAAGGTCATGAATGACTTAAAGGATAAACTGAATAGTACTATCTCAAAAGAAATTCACTTAGGATTTAATCTAAGTAACTCTATGGAAGCAATGAGTGGACAAGCCTCTGCCGCAGAAATCTTGGTGGTAGGACCTAATGTGACTAAAGTAAAGGAATATGTTCAGGAATTAAGTACCCGACTGAAAAACATTAAAGAGGTTACAACGGTCTCAGATAGTATGGAAGCTGGCAAAGAGGAATATCAGTTTATCGTTGATAAGGAAAAGGCCATGAAAAATGGTTTAACCACGCATCAAGTTGCGATGTTTGTTAATCAGTCTATTCAAGGCCAAGTTGCAACAAAATTGAGTACTAGCGGAGTTGAAAAGGACGTTCGCCTAAAAATACAGGGAATTAATAACTCGAAGAAAGCGATCGAAAACCTGGAAATGACCAGTCCTTTAGGAACAAAGGTCGCTCTTAAAGAGCTTGGAACGGTGGTTGAAGCCCAAAGCCCTGCGACAATCGCCAGGGATAATCAACAGGACGCCGTAACCGTTTATGCTAATTTTGAAAATGCAGATATGGGGACCATCAGTAGTAAAATTCAAACTGAATTAGATACCATGGTTCAAGACTTAAAGATCAACGAAAATATGTATTCTGTAAAATTAGTAGGCGGGACCGAAATGATGGAGGATGCGTTTAGCAGTTTAACGCTGGCGTTGATCCTTTCAGTTGTGTTTGTCTATATGATTATGGCAAGCCAGTTCGGGTCGCTAATTCATCCTTTGATTATCTTGGTTACCTTACCGCTAGCGATGATAGGGGTAACCGGAGGGCTAATCTTAACAGGGAAATCCTTTAGCATCACAGCCTTTATGGGAATAATTATTCTTGTGGGGATTGTCGTCAATAATGCGATTGTGTTTATTGACTATGTCAATAAACTTATCAAACAAAACTTGCCTGTTCGTGCAGCTCTTATTCAAGCAGGAACGACAAGACTCCGTCCGATTCTCATGACAGCGTTGACCACGATTCTTGGTCTCATGCCTTTAGCCGTGGGACTCGGAGAAGGAACTGAGATTCAAGCCCCGATGGCTATAGCCGTAATTGGGGGATTATTGTCCTCAACGGTTCTAACGCTCGTAGTTATACCTGTCGTTTATAGCCTCATAGAAAGTCTTAAAGGAATTCGGAAGAAGCTAAAAATCGTCATGCAAACGTTAAAAGAGGTTGAAAAAGAAATAGTTACGGTCACGGCGAAGTAAAGGTTTTTAAACACTTCATAATTTAGATTAAAGTAAAGAAAGTGCTCGCCAGTCTTAACGGAGTGGCGAGCACTTTTTGCATAATATTATTATTGGCAGCATTCTGATTCTTGTCTCGGGATTAGTTATCTGTATTATCGGAATTACTATCTACTGGAAGAGACAGAAGTCTAAAACTTAAATAAGTAAATTGTCTATCCATTGTAGCGAAAAAAGGTAATTGCCCTGAATTGTAGAATAGAAATAAGATAAGGTACCACTCCCACTCGAAGAATTGGGAGTCTCACGATTGGATAAAGGGGGAAAGAAAAATGAGTAACCGTGAGGTTGCAAGTCTGGGTTGCAAGCTTCTTGGTATTTACATGATTATTCAAGGGATTAACGTATCGACAAGTGTACTTTCTTTTTCTTTGGCAACCTCTAATCAAATGGCTAAAGAGAATTTATTGAATATCAGTTATCCATTAATGTATATTTTCTTTGGAATGTTACTATGGCTTCTATCGAATAAGTTATCTGTAATTATTGTAAAGGGAGAAACTCATTTTAACGAGGGGACAGGGATCAGTGCTAGCGATATTCAAAGAATCGCATTTTCAGTGCTTGGTCTATTTTTTCTAGGTAATTCATTGCCGAGGTTAGTTTCATTAGTCGCAAATTTTTATACCATGCGTGGTCGAGGAATAACCATTTCAGGTGCAGAAATCTTACTTGGAGCAGGAGGAGAAATAACCCAACTTATCGTGGGATTATGGATTTTTCTTAGTGCAAAGGGTTTAGTCAACTTCTTAAAGAAAATTAGAACTGCAGGATTAGAGAAGGAAGAGGATTATGAATAAACATTTTGATTGTACGAACGACTTAACACAGTATTCTCCAGAGAAAATACTGTGCCAGAAGGTTCAAGCACTTTGGAAATTGTTGTAACTCAAAATTTGAAAGGGGCAAGATAATGAATAAATCGGATGCTGCGAACCAGTGCTTTTTATCCGGATTTAGCTGTGCTCAAGCTGTATTTTCTACCTACTGTGAAGACTTAGGATTAGAATCTGACATGGCAAAAAGAATTGCTGGAGGGTTCGGAGGTGGTATGGGATATATCAGTGAAACTTGCGGTGCGGTAACCGGGGCCTTTATGCTGATTGGTTTAAAACATGGAAAAGTCGAAGTAGATGATAATGCAGCAAGAGATAGAACCTATGCACTCATTCAAGAGTTTACCAGCAGATTTAAGGCTATTAATAGCTCTGTAAAGTGTACAGAGTTGCTAGGTTATGATCTTAGTATTCCGGAAGATCTGGTAATTGTTAAAGAAAAGCAACTTTTCAGCACACATTGTCCCAAATTCGTCAGGGATTCGTTTGATATAATTGCAGAATTATTAACTTAGTTCCTTTATTCCCTACTCAGTAATCAAAGCTAATGTATTTGTGATGCCATCTAAGGGGGGAGCTTTGTTATGCAAGAAGGATCTAACAATGAGCCTACTATTGCAGTATTTAGCTATCACGCTTTGACTTCGTTAATCAATCGACTTCAATATGAAGCTCCTCATCCGGTCCGTATATTAGTGATTGACTGCATGTTAAAAGATGTCCTTGAAAAGGCAAAGAGTATGGAGGAAAATGGGGAAGTTGATGTTTACCTTTCTGCAGGAGGAACCGCCAAACTTCTCTCCAGCAACATATCCAACCCCTTAGTTGAGATTAAAGTAACTGGTTTCGACATTCTAGCTGCCCTGAAGGAAGCCAAGCAATACTCAGATACCGTCGGACTTATTACGTATGAAAGCAAAATTCCCCACCTAGAAAACCTATCTGACTTGCTGAATATTACGATTAAACAATTTACATATCAACATCTTAGTGATATTGAAGAGACTTTAAACCAACTGCAAAAGGAAGGTGTGAAAGTAGTCATTGGGGGAAGCTTTCTTCAGGAAGTCATCGGCCAGCGAGAAATCAAGGGAATCTTTATTTACTCGTCAGACGGCGTGACTCGGGCCTTGGATACAGCTGTCCAAATAGCTTTTTCTAAGAAACTTGAGGCTAGAAAAGCGGAGGAACTACGGGCAATTTTAGCCTTCTCTTATGAAGGTATCATAGCCGTTGACAGGAACGGACTAATTACGGTCATTAACTCAAGTGCCGAAAAAATCATTGGTACCACTCAACATAAAGTCCTAGGTCAATCTATTACTAAGATTTTCCCCACTGCCAAGCTTACTAAAGTTATTCAGAGTCGCATACCCGAGCTCAACCAGATTGAGTCTATCGGGAATAGTCAAATTGTTATCAACCGTATACCTATTTTGGTCAATGCTAAAGTAATGGGAGCTGTGGCAACTTTCCAAAATATTGGAATCATACAAGAAGCAGAGGAAAACATTCGTAAAAGTTTATATAAAAAAGGTTTTGTGGCCAAAACATTTATCAAAGATATTATCGGCACCAGTGACCAGATTCAAAAGGCTAAACGAGAAGCTTTTCTCTATGCTAAAAACCCTTCTTCAGTTTTAATCACGGGAGAGTCCGGGACTGGGAAGGAACTTTTCGCCCAAGGTATTCATAATGCCGGTCTGCGTTTTCGCCATCCTTTTGTCGCTATAAACTGTGCGGCCATCCCTGATAACTTGCTGGAAAGTGAGCTCTTTGGGTACGAAGAAGGTGCTTTCACTGGAGCTAAAAAGGGTGGAAAACCTGGATTATTTGAACTGGCCCATGAGGGAACCGTATTTTTAGACGAAATCGGTGAACTGTCCATGTCCCTACAATCCCGTCTGTTACGCGTCTTAGAAGAACATGAGGTTCTGCGTATTGGAGGGGACCATATTCGTTCAGTAAACATCCAGGTGATATCCGCCACAAACCAAGATCTATGGGAAATGACTGTTAACGGTAACTTTCGAAAGGATTTGTATTACAGGCTGAACGTCTTAGAGCTTCATCTTCCACCTCTTCGAGTTCGCAAGACAGATATTCCTTTACTCGTTAAAAAGTTCCTTTCGGAAATGTGTCATGATCTAACAGGCAAAGAAATTGAGGAGATTTCCCAACACTCGGTATTTAGAGATTATAATTGGCCTGGTAATATCCGAGAGCTAAGAAATATTATCGAACGATTCGCGGCGCTCTATAAAGAAGCAGGGTATGAGGATTTACTCTTATCATTATTCGAACGACTTACTCCTGCAGAACTTTGTTCTGGTGAACAAGAAGAACTTAATCGTGTTTTAAATAGCGTGCAAGGTAAGAAAAATGAGGCCGCAAAAAAACTAGGAATTAGCCGAACGACGCTCTGGAGAAAATTGAAAGAATACAACAATACCTTCTAGTTCTCCAAGCGAGATGGTTGGGTTGGTCAACGAGAAAATCCTTCCAACTTCCTCCTGATGCATGCTATGGGACCTAATGTTGCTGGAGTTATTGGGACTTCTGTTGCCGCAGAGGTGCTCTTGACTCTCTTCGGCCATTAATAATAAAGATAATGAACAAGAAACTACTGTCTTTCATTAAATTGACAAATGTATAAAAAATCATATCAAAACCCCACTCAAAGATCCCAACGCCTGCGTATTACTAGATGAAGCGGCTGAAGTATTCTCTTTCATTCAATCTAATTGAGGTATTATTTAAGATACTGGAAAGTGACAGTTCAACTCTTCTTGATTGCATGATTTATGATACTGAGTTCACCTTCCTTTAATACAGATGATGTGGAGCGATTCCTTTGGCACAACTTTGGTCAGCTTACGGAGGGTGCTTGTTAATAGGATTGTTTTTGCTTATCACTTCGCAATTAGATCGATGGCAAGGGCGGTCGAATAAGGATTAGAAACAGTGATGTGAAGCTAAGTAGGCGAAGACCCCCAATAAAATGGGGGTCTTTAAGTTGTCGTGCAATGCGTTAAGCTTTCCTTTAACTATTACGGGTCCGAAGTAGCGTCAAATTTTGAAATGGTTCAAAAAAGCAAGCCGACTGGGGTGAGTTTAAATTGTTTTAATCGCCGCTAATTTATTCAGAAATCATACCCCTGGCTCGATAACAATTTGTGATAGAACTTTAACCGCTAGATTTAATTACCAGTGTTAAGTATCGCATTTTGGATAAGCTAGATTCAGTCATCTAACATAAAAAATACAGAACAATAAAGGAGGAACAAATCATGGCAGGAGAAAGAAACAGCAATACCCCAGCAGCTCAAGGTGCCGCCCAACAATTGGATCGATTTAAGTATGAGGTAGCTAACGAAATGGGTCTTCAACTCGGCGGAGACCGTACCAGTCGTGAAAATGGCTCTGTAGGTGGGCAAATGACCAAACGGATGATTCAGTTCGCAGAGGAACACCTTAAAGGTGGTAGCAAACTATAGTAATTTAAAGCTTAGAAGTTAAGACGGATCACAGATAAATGGGGATATTGATGGCTATCCCCATTTCTATTTATAAATACCGCAATAAAATTCGCTCGATCAATATGTTTATATAAATTCTATACAAGGAAAATGCAGCTCTTCGGAATCCGTCGGAGGGTTTTTTTGTGCTTATAAGGTGGGAAAATGGGAGAACATTGTTCTTAATTTATAATTATGAAATGTTAAAATACGACAATCTTTTACTAGCACTTGAGGTACAATGAAACAGTTGGCAGAAATTATAAAATTGCAGAATCTCACAACGCCAACAATAATAAAGGAGCATCATTTATGATCAAATTAATTATTTTTGATTTTGATGGTACCCTAGTTGACTCAAGGGAAGTATCAATCATGATTTATAATCAAGTTGCTCAAAAATATAACCTGAGGAAAATTGAAAACATTGAAACTTTATTGAATCTCTCTCTTCTTGAACGATTTAAGACACTTAAAATTCCACTTTTAAAAGTTCCGCTTTTAGTATCCGAGATTACCAAGCGGTATAAAGATTCATTGACAAAAATCACTATGTTTACAGGTATAAGAGAATTATTGATCGAGTTAAAGAGACGGGGGTATCAATTAGCTATCATTTCTTCTAACTCGGAAAGTAATATCCGGGAGTATTTCCATCAAAACCAACTTGATATTTTCGGAACCATCATGAATTCTACTAATATCATGGGCAAAGAAAAGGCTATTAAGAAATTATTAACCTCTCATAAATTAAATCCCCATGAAGTGATCTATGTCGGGGATGAGATAAGAGATATTAAAGCTTGCCAAAAAATAGGTATTAAGATTATTTGTGTCGACTGGGGCTATGATTCGATAGAAATGCTCAAAATGAATCATCCAGATTATAGCGTAAGTTCAGTGAACGAAATTTTATCGATACTACCAGAAAACATATAGCGCCAAGAAAATAAAGAATCTATTCTCAAAGGCGATACACATGCTTTATGTGAATATTATAGCTAATTGTTTAAATGCAAAATTACCAATTCATACCGCTAGAATAAAGTCACTTTGATTGTTAAACTGTTCAAAGAAGGATTATATTAATTTAAATAGCCTCTCGGAATTCAGGGGGTGGGAACAGCGGATATATGGAAAATGAGCTGGAAATTCGCGATAAACGAGGGTAATTCTTAAGACGGAAAAGGGATTTTTAATAATGAGCATAGCAAATAAACGTCACAATCGCCCTTTTTAAAAACTAAAAAACGTTAAGCAGTCTGGGGAAAAATCAATGTTTTAAGATCCTTAAAGCTTTCCTTCTGATGAGAAAACCAAGCATCCATGTGCTGACAGATCATAATGGCATAAACGCGAACGTACCACATTTTCGTGGAGCGATGTCGTCCAGATTCCAGCTTGTAGTCGATCTTCTCTCGTTTATTGGAGCGTTCAATGGATGTCCGGCGTTTGTAAATGACCTTCCA
>DOPS01000169.1:0-10539 GCA_003512645.1 Desulfosporosinus sp. | reverse complement strand
GCTAGGGCTAATTTTCCCTCTAACACATCGACAACGATCACTTTCTCCGCGCCCTTTTGTTTGGCACATTGAGCGATAATCTGACCCGCAAAGCCGCCACCCATGACTACAACAGTGTCCCCTAATTGGACACCTGAGTTCATGCCGGAATACATCGCACAGGCTGTGGGCTCGCCTAAAGACGCCAACTCCATATCTAATCCTTCCGGTACCGGTTGGAGTTCCCATTCTTTGGCATTAAAATATTCCGCCAAGTTATTATTCCAGCCAAAGGCGATTACCTTGTCCCCAACCTTATATTCCCTGACTTTTGAGCCCACTTCTACGACGGTACCGCCGCTCTCGTGCCCTAATTTGAAGGGGAACTCAGGCTTTTGCCTAAACTCAGCTGTCTGGGGGGGCATCTGTCCTCTGTAAAAGGTTTTATCAGACCCACAAATTCCAATCAAATGGTTTTTTACAATAACCTCATCAGGCCCACATTCTAACTTACGTTCGACAAGAAAAATGTCGTACGCTTTATTAAGTAAAGCTGCTTTAGTTGTTATTCCCATTAAATACACTCCTATTTGCAAATTTTAATCAATTTCTTAAGACCCCCACTTCTAATAAGTGGGGATAGGTTAGCCCTTGGTAAGGCTCCTATGAGCCTGGTCAAGCTAGCATATCCTCAACATCGAGCAGTCTTAAAGAACCCCAATATCCTTGGTTCAGTTGCTGGCCCAATTTGTGATACAAAACACCGGCTTCCTGAACTTCCCCTGCAAATAGCAGACCTGTTAAGCGTCCATCTTCAAGTAAAAGCTTTTGATAGACCCCTGAGGCGGGCTGGCGAAGAATAACTTCCTCCACGCCAGGTCCACCTTCGATTCTTCCCAAGGAAATAATCGGCAGCCCAAAAAGTTGAATTGAGTTCATGGCGTGACTCCCTGGATAAGCGGTCCTCGAACCGGCCATACTAGCTCCGGCAATTTTCCCTTGTTGAACCGCTGTAAGCCACAACGCCCTGAGCATTGATTCACCTGTGAGCAAACTCGTTGCTTGAGCGATATCCCCCGCGGCATAGATTGTCGGGACACTTGATTGCATGAATTCGTTGACGACAATCCCCTTTTCAATTTGAACTTCACTTTCAGTCAAAAACTCTAGATTGGGTCTTACCCCTACGGCTATAATCACGAGCTCAGCTTCGAGGAGTTGATCGACTGTTTGAACTCCCTCAACCTTGTTATCTTTAACTTGTAAAGATTTAACCTCGGTCTCTAAGCATACCTGTACACCATGGTTGGCAAGGGCTTTTAATAGCATATCCGCGGCAGCTTGATCTAGTTGACCTGGCATTAGGCGGTTCGCCATTTCCATAACACTTACCTTAATGCCGTAAGTATTTAAAGCACGGGCGGCCTGTAAACCCACCAGACCTCCACCGATTATGACAGCATTTTTAACTTGGGGCAAAAATGAGTTTATCTCCTCAGAATCTGCTTTATTCCAAAGGGAAAATACCCCTTCAACCTCCAGATCAATCCAGCTTGGAATGAAGGGCCGGGAACCTGTAGCAAGCAGAAGCTTATCATAGGAGATTTTCTCACCATCCTCTAAGATAACCAGGTTTTCCTGCGCGAGGACTTGTTCCACCCTGTGTCCAAGGCGAGTTTCTACTGCATAGTTCTCATAGAAATCCGCACTTCGAATATAAATATCTTGTTCTTCAAGCTCATTTGTCATATATTCCGGGGTTGTTATTCGGCTATACGGAAGGTTAGCCTCTTGAGCTATCAAGATAATTTTCCCCGTTGGGTCGATGTTGCGAATCTGTTCGATCGCATTTGTCCCCGCAGGGCCATTACCCACAATCACATAAACCAATGGTGTAACCCCCTGTCTATACTTCGTCAAAGCACCATACTTCAGCCAGTTCTTCAAGAAGTCTCTGCGCCCTTTGGGGGTTAAAGACTCCACACACACAAGGCGTGGCCAGATATTCCCCTGCCTCTTGAGCCGTGCGTTTGCCTCGTTTGAGATCGAGCAGCATTTGCCGAACNNAGCTTACCGCGGATACCGACTGAGTATTCTACCGTGTGAGGATCAATCCCGGCATCCTGACAAGCCTGTTCCACATGTTCAACGATTCCTGAAACAATGACCGAAACTCCGAGTTCCGCTTCTTTAAGTTCTTTTAGAGCATCTCTGAGCTGTCCGCGATCCGAAAATACAGCGTGAACGATGGAGGTATCTGCGACATTATTGATGATTTGATCCTTATTGACGAGAAACTTCCCACCGGTTTTCATATCACCCATATTGACATGTTCATATTTATCGAGGATTCGTAAAAATTCCTGTAAAGCATGCCTGGAATTAACTTCATTAAACCCTTTGGCAGTCATAGAAAAAACAATATAATCTTGTTGTAAATTATCCTCGGTTCCTCGTCGATGAAGGGTATGGCTCATTTTACATCCGCTCCCTTCACGTTCATGTGACCTAACCCAAGATTAATTTTTCCGTTGATGGAAAACCATTTATTATTTTCATTCATAATTCGTGCCGTGGGAATGGAAAAATCCTCATCGGTCCTCGCCACTAAGTCGATTGAAAAAACCGTATTGATTTCCTCTGCCACCCTTTCCATCGTTTCCAGTACAGGGATCACCTTATCTAAGGGAATAATCATTTCAATAATCGCCGAAAGCACCTTTTCATTGAGAACCTCCGGGTTCATCTCCCCAGTTGCTTTATCTTTGAGTAATCCGGTCAACGGGTTATTGGGTTCAAACTCGACACCTAATTTGGCTAAGGCTTTAAAGACCTTTTCTGCTTCGCTCATTCGAGCTCCCGTACCTGGACGGCCCATCTCAGCGGCCATTCCGGCGTAGCCTCGTTTAAAGCGATTGGTAATATCATTGGTTTTCATTTCCTCTGTACCACGGCCTGGCACACGAGTTTCCTTATGTTCTGCTAACGGATTACTAAAGGTTCCTCTGATAGAACGCGGCCAACCGTAGAGTGGTTGATGAAGGGCCTCCACTGGGCATACCTTGGCCCGGTAGCATATTCCACAATCTACACATTCATCCTCATCAACATAGCAATGGACTTTGGTTCCTTTTCCACTGCGAGTAAAATTAATCACTCCCATGGTGCAAAACGGCCTACATTGTCCACATCCTACGCACTTATTAGCGTCAATTTGCAAAACTATCCCTCCTTTCAGCTTGACTATCGGGTCAAGCTACTCTTTTATTGCAAAGTATTTAACCACAGTATCTGCTAATTCTTTCGGTCCACAATACTCAATGACTTTACCGATTTCCTCTGAAATCTTGACACTACCTGCAACAGGTAATTGTACGCCCGTAAATACCTTAGCCCCCGTCTGGGCTATTGCTAAAGCCATTTGCAAATCTCTAGCACTCGTTAGCTCAGGGAAGACGGCTACCGCTTTTTCTCCTCCGGCAACTCTAAGTGCTGCGAGGATCTTAGCTGCATCACCTTCGCCACCGATACTATAGATCAGTGGTGCAGTCTCGATATCTAACTCACCAGCCAAGACTCTGTTTCCCAGATCCCCTGAATTTAAGAAGCCGTATTTAGCAAGTGTTACCGCTGAATTCCCATAGGTTAGGCAGAGAATCTTCTCAGCACTTAGTCTGCCAGCAAGTTCCAAAGTACCTTGATCCTCAGTTAGTTTAAGGTTTGACCCTCCACCAATCACACAGATCCCCTTGACTACCCCTTGATCAAGTAGCACCTTAATCTGCTGTGGATCGATCTTACATACCGCTTCAGCTTTTTCGACGTGATTAGAAACCTTTACTTTGTTCAAATCACGTTGACCGTAAGCAGCAATGCCCTGCAAAAAGACCTCTTTAAGGGCCTCTTTGCTTGAACCTGCGGAAGCAACTACAGTATGATAACTTGCGGCAGGAATCCTTGCTTTGCCAAGCCCATCTCCGATCAGATATAAATCTATGAGGCCGGTTAAAACAGCAAATTCAATCGTGCCCTGATTGCAGGCAGTATTCAAGTCAAAATTTGAGGAAAAATCCCCGGCTAAGACGATATTTAGACCCTCACTTGCCCCTTGTTGGAACGCTTCATCCTCAAGTTCAGCGCCTAACTCCTGGGCAGTAGCAAGTAACGTAGGGCTCACACCGTCTAAGCATATGTTGACGGCTTTTTCTTTAATTACTGCTAAACCAACCAAACGGGACTGACTATCACACTGACCATAGAGGACCTCCGCCAGGTCAGAGTTAAAATCTAGTAAGCTAATTTGTTGCGACCCTAAGCTCTTCAAATAACTTTTGATGCACTTCTTAGACTGGGCCTGAGGATATGCCAACTCTGCATACTTTAAGCTTAAACCCATCACTAAGTCGCCTAAGCCTTCCCCACTAACCGACCATTTAGCTGCTTTGGATTGGAGCAGATCCAGGGCAACTTCGTTAGCCGTTACTTTAAGCCTAAGCTCTGCTAAGAGTTGCGAGCCTGAAGCAAGTAATTCACGATTTTCACTAGCTTGGCGGGTCAACCATCCTAAGACAAGCTCATCTTTTCCTAAACCACAAACCGTACTGTCTTCCTCCGGGCGAAACGGGTTTAAACGGCAAGGCCCCAGCAGACACTCATGACAGCTCAGCCCTATTTGACTAAATCCATCTTGGGGTAACATACCCTCATATTTATTCCAAGAAAGTTGAAGCCCCTCATTTTTAGCCTTCAACAAATAGTCCCTAGCGGCGGTGTCCATTGTTTTTCTTCGAACTTGACGCATGAATTAAAATCCCTCCTATATTCAGCTCTACAAGAGCTACATCTTTAAAATCTTTGCTCAAGTAGGCAACACGGACTGTCTCTTTTGTTTTAGACTAAGTTCATAGTCCTCAGGGGATATCTCCTGTAAGGCACCTGTTGGGCAGGCTGCCACACAATAGGGTTGCGGCATTTGGAAACATTGATCACATTTATCTGCAGAGTGTTTCTCATGAGCTGGAGCAATCACTCCATAAGGGCAGACCATAACACACATCCAACACGAAATACATTTGCTTCCATCGACAAAAACGCAACCACTCTTCTCATCTCGTTGCATTGCCCCAGTTGAGCATATTTCCAAACATGGGGCGTCTTCACAATGCCTGCACTGAATAGGGACTGAATTTACCCCATCCCATTCGACATAAACCCTTGGCCGTGGCAAGATTTGTTCCTGGACAGCGTCCGTCAAAGATTTACCGATAGAGCTACGTTCTACTGCACACCTTAATTCACAGGTCTTACATCCCAAACAACGGCTTTGATCAACAAAAATTCGCTTACAAGCGGGATTTTCCATCACCATCTTGCTATCCCCCTTTCAATAGAATTATTATTCGAGCTTCATTTTTGAACTCCTACTTGTTTTCATTGTTTTCATTGTTTTCATCGTTTTGGAAATATTACCTTTAATTTTAATATTGCTTTAATTATCTCTTGTCAGATAAATCATATAGCAATAAATAAAACAATCTGTTAGTATAAACGAGTATGATTTTATAGCATTAATTCATAGTAGCAATTCGTTCTTGGAGGGTGATATGGGAAAACCACTGCCTTTGCGTGTTCGAGTCTTTATAATCACTGCAATTAGTAGTTTAATACCACTAATTCTAGCTGTAAGCATTTTGCATTTTAGTTTTATTGATAGCTTTGAACAGCAAATTGCTAATCAAGCCATGGATATTGCGACACTCGCCGCTCAACGCGAGGATGTCAAAGCAGCCTATTTTTTTGAAACACCAGCCAAAGATCTACAGACGATCGCTGAAGAAATCCGTCGAAACACGCACGCTGCGTTTGTCGTCTTTATGGACAGAGATGGTAACCGCCATAGCCATCCGAACAAGGAATTAATTGGCCTACCCTTCACGGGTGGGGATGAAGGACCCGCTCTGCTGGGTAAATCTTATACCTCTAAAGCTGTAGGAATATCCGGTCCCTCGATTAGAGCTTTTGCTCCCATCTATAAGGACCATCAACAGATTGGCGCTGTTGCTGTCGGCTACTTTGAACCGGGAATTTCCTTAACGCTTTCCAAGATTTATAAAATCTTTTATATGGTCATACCAGTCAGCTTTTTTTTGGTTTTGTTCTTTTCGATTTTATTGGCTAATAACATAAAAAACTTAATTTTCGGTATGGAACCCTTAGAAATTGCGACCTTGCTCAAAGAGCGCGACTGTATGCTACAATCCGTTAAAGAAGGGATTATTGCCATTGACCAGAATTGTGAGGTTACAGTTGTTAACCAAGTAGCCCAGAACCTTTTCCCACCGGGCACGGAGTTTATAGGTCGGCATATTTCTGAACTGATCCCCGATTCCCAACTTCCGCTGGTCATGAATACTCAACAACCCTTAGCAGACGAGCAGTTGTTGATCAATGGCAACATTGTCCTAACGAATCGTCATCCCTTAGTGATTAAAAAAAAGGTCATGGGTGCCATTGCCACATTCCGCCCCTTAACAGAAGTTAGCCATATTGCTGAAGAACTCACCGGGGTAAGGAAAATTGTCGAAGCCCTTCGGGCACGTACTCATGAATTTCTGAACAAACTCCATGTTATTTCTGGCCTCATTCAACTGGAAGCTTATGACGAGGCAAAAAACTATATTTCGACTGTTACCTTGAAAGAACAGTCCTTAGTCAGTTTTCTAATGGTGAATATTCAGTGTGGCGCTGTCGTCGGGCTATTAACCGGTAAAGCTAGTGAAGCCCAGGAAAAACAAATTAATCTGGAAATCGACCTTGAAAGCCAACTCCTGGCTCTCCCTGAGTATTTTGATGAACATGCCATGATAGTGGTTTTGGGTAATTTGATTGAAAACGCCTTTGATTCAGTCACTCACCAGCCAAAAAGCTTAATCCGGGTGCTTATAAAACAAAGCCCCCAAGATATTTTTATTGAGGTCATAGACAGCGGAACGGGCATTCCTCTGGAATATCGCCACCGGGTATTTGAAGCTGGTTTTACCTCTAAGGAACATGGCCAAGGCTTTGGTCTGCCAAACTGTAAGAACCGTATTGACGTGGCTGGTGGAACGATTACCTTTGACACTAATGATCAGGGAACGACTTTCCGAGTCCTAATTCCTTATAAACTACCTTAACACTTAATTCTAGCTGGTGCTGTTATGAAAGGAGTTGTTTTCATTTGGAACCCATCAAAGTGTTTATTGTCGAGGACGATCCTATGGTAGCAAGTATCAATAAACGATTTACGGAAAAAATGGCTCCTTTTATAGTCGTTGGGATAAGCAATAATGAAAATGATTCTTTACAACAAATCATCGAATCTCAGCCCGATTTAGTTTTATTGGATATCTTTTTAACGCATGGTAACGGTCTAAGCATTCTAAAACAAATTCGTCAAAAGAAAATCCCCACGGATATCATATTAGTGACTGCCGCTAAGGATAGTTCAACCATTCAGGAGGCCTTACGCTACGGTGCTGTTGACTATCTGATTAAACCTTTCGATATGGAGCGTCTCCAACAGGCTCTGCAAAGCTATTTAAGGCAACGACACCTGTTGTCGAAAAACTCGGATTTAAGTCAGCATGATCTTGATAAGCTTAATACACCAGTTGAACCTATTAGAGAAATCATCCCCCCTAGCAAATCCACTCCACTGCCTAAGGGTTTTCATCAATTGACCCTAGATCAAATTTTGGGTTTCTTGAATAAACAGGAACAAACCCTCTCTTGTCAGCACATCGCAGCAGAACTTGCCATTTCTAAGATTACTGTTTGGCGTTACTTGGAATACTTAGTAGAAACCGGAAAGGTTCATATTGAATTGGAATACGGCACAATCGGGCGTCCGACGAAACGTTATCGGATAAATCATAATTAATTTTGCTCTGATCACGTTTTACCACGTAATAAAGCAACCAATGATCGCTGATATTTATCAAAGCACACTGGTTGCTTTATTTCTTTGCCGATTAAGCCTTTATTTACAACCGTTTATATAATCTATTTAGTAACCGAAATGATGCGGACTTATATTCGTGTCTTACATTATCGAAGGCAAGTAAGTACTAATGATCGGAACATAAGTTATCACTGCCAGAATTCCCAGCATGACGGCAATATAGACTTTTAGATAAGGAAACGTCTGAACCAAAGGAACATTTCCGACTGAACACGCTGTCAGTAGGACAGATGCCACGGGTGGTGTTTGCTGACCAATCCCAAGGTTGATGGTTATAATGATCCCGAAGTGAATCGGATCGATACCCAAGTCGCGAATCAATGGCATTAAGATCGGAATAAGCATAATGATCGCTGCTGCGGAATGCATGAACATCCCAACGACCAAGAAAAAAACATTTAGGATCGCTAAAACGGCGATTGGGTTATTTGTTATGGTCGTAACCCAAGCAGCCAAACTCTGCGGGATTTGCTCACTGGTTAAAAACCAACCAATAACCGCCGACGCGGAAATAATGATCATGACAACGGCAGTCTGATTGGCTGCTCTTAGTAAGAGATCAGGTAAATCTTTCAGCTTCAATTCCTTGTAGATAAACATACCGATTAAAAATGCGGCAACAGACGCTACAGCTGCAGCTTCGGTCGGGGTAAATATTCCGCCCCAGATTCCACCGAGAATAATAAACGGTATGGTTAGTGCCCAAAATGCTTCTTTAAATGTCTTCCCTACTGTCGGAAAGGAAAATGTGGAAGCGGCTTCCCAATTATTTTTCTTGGCAAAAAAGTGATTTACTGTCATTAAGACGACTGCGACAATCAATCCTGGGATAATACCTGCGATAAACAAATCCGAGACACTGACCCCAGCCATAACCCCGTACAGAATCATGGGAATACTAGGGGGTAGAATGATTGCCATGGTCGCTGCCACAGACACTAAGGCCGCAGCAAAACCCTGTGAGTACCCTTTTTTCTTCATCTCCGGTATCAAAACACCGCCTAGGGCAGCCGCACCGGCAACAGCAGATCCGGAAATCTCGGCAAAAATCATGGAAGTTACCACGGTTACTTGAGCTAATCCTCCACGAGCAAAACCCACCAGACTACCTGCGAAATTAACAAGTCGTTGGGATAAATTCACAGCGCCCATTAACTCTCCAACCACCATAAATAACGGAATAGCCAGGAGTGGGAAGTTATTAGTACCATCGAATAAAATAATCGGCAACATATCCAAAGGAGCTCCGGTCATGAAAAACAACCCTATCCCGACGACTGCTAAAGCAAAACCGATCGGCAGTCCCAACAGAACTAAGCCCACAATCCCTCCAATTAGTACCGCTGCAATCATTTACTATCACCTCTTTTAAACGAATTTAGGGTATCTGACAACAAGCCCAGGATTATAATTGCACTACCTACAGGAAGGACTAAATAAGCGACTCCTTTAGTGATAGGCAAAGATACAGTCTCCGCACTCATCGCACCCATTGATAAATTAAAGCCGGTAATTACAATGATTGCAAAGAAAGTGAGCATAACTAGATTGAAGATCGTTTGAATAACTAAGCGTATTGACTGGGGAAGCATATCAAACAAGGATTCAAAACGAATATGGGTTTTTTCATAAACTGCATAAGCGGATCCCAGAAAGGTGATCCAAACTAGAGAAAACCCTGAAAATTCGCCTGTCCAAGTTGCTGAATCTTGCAATACAAAACGCGTAAATACTCCCCAAGCCACACTTAACGTAATCGCAATCATCAGTATGACAAGGGTCCATTTTAATCCGGCAGTTATGATTCGATCAAGTCGACTTAGAAACTGCATTTGATCCTGCCCCCTTAGGTTTTCATTTAATAACTCATGTCCCTTATTCAGTGATCATCAAAAGCTTCAGTGAAAGAATAAGGGGCATGAGTTGCTTGTGAGCTCAGATTGGGTCTTTATTACTCCTTGGCAGCTTTCACCACTTGATCTACGAAAGCTGGATCAATAGATGCTTTAAGTAAATCAATGACAGGTCCTGTCTTGGCCTGGAAGGATGGTACATCGGCAGTGTTAACTTGCATCCCTGCCGCCTTGAATTTGGCTAGTAGCTCACCTTCTACTTTTGCTCCATATTCACGTGTATAGTCGCCCGCGTCGACCGCCGCTTTTCTAAGGATTGCTTGTTGCTCGGGTGCTAATTTGTCAAACCACACCTTACTAGCAACTAGGTAAGCAGGTGTATAGGTATGATTTGTTAGAGATAGATACTTTTGAACTTCGGCGAAGCGTCCAGCTTCAATTTGAACAAATGGATTTTCCTGTCCATCAAAGACTCCCTGCTGTAAAGCTGTAAACACCTCACTAAAATCTGAGGTTGCAGGATTGGCACCGAATTCTTTAAACATGGCTACTCGAAGTTTGCTCTCTGGTACCCGAAGTTTAATGCCTTTTAAATCTTCTGGAGTATTAATAGGACGCTTGTTATTCGTGATGTGACGGAAACCATTTTCCCAAAAGCCTAAGCCAACCATCCCATACTTCTCAAATAAAGGCTGGAACTCTTTC
>DOPS01000317.1:0-3138 GCA_003512645.1 Desulfosporosinus sp. | reverse complement strand
TCCGGAATAGCTCCGCAATTTATGGCGATAAATGGGCCGTTTTTTCGATGGCTTTCTTCGTGAATAGCTCGGGCAAATAACTCTTTACCGGTTCCACTCTCGCCTGTAATTAAGATTGTTGAGTCTGTTGCGGCGACAAGTTGCATTTTCTGCTTAAGCATGGTCATCGCCTTACTGGTCCCTAATATTCCGTCAAGAGTATATTTGCGATCTTCTCGAATCAATCGTCCTGCTAATTTTCGCAGCTCACGAATGCTTCGGAAGGAAATTACTAAACCGATAATTTCCTGATCTGTTTTGATGGGTGTTATGGTACTGATAAAGAGGCAGAGTTCTTCCTTGTTTTTATACTTGATTTCTTGTTCGGCATATTGTTGTCCAAAGCTCAGAACTTTTGGAGCAGAAAACTCTGGAAAAATATCATTGATGTGTTGCCCACAAGCTTGCTGAGTAGAAATACTCAATAGCTTTTCGGCAGACTTGTTAACATGGGTTATAAAACCTGCATGATCAATCGCTACGAGTCCTTCGACAATAGAGTTAATGACTGCGCTAAATTGGTTGGCCATTAATGAGAGGCGACCATGCATTTGATTTTCACCAATCTTACTACTTGTTAAAGCTGCTATTTTCATCAAAAAGTCTTGCAACTTGTCTCGATTAGCAAGCAGCTCATGCTTTTCCACTTCGTCAAAAGCAAAAATTGAAATTGTGCCAATTATATTGCCGTTCAAGATGATTGGAGATAGTATTGCGGCTTTGAGTTTGCAGATTATCTTCTGCTGACAATCTTTACAAATGCTGTGTTTAAGAGGTTCGTCATCTAAAACAAAATAACCGCCGTTGTCAACGATATACTTTGTGATCGATCCTTTTCCATAAACAATCCCAATCTCACTCTTGTATTTTCCTGTCCCGGCAATGACTTTCAAGTTGTCATCAATAATAGCAACCTCAAATTCTATCACTGCTGAAATAACATCTGCTATTTGTTGGACATAGGATTGGTTTGATTCTAATTCTGACGCAAACAACGGTGAATACAAGTTCTCACGCATAGCTTTCATAACCTCACCCGTATCCTATAATTTTTAAACCATCAGTTTAAAATTCCTTCGCAACGCTCCTCTCGATGTTTGCTGAGATGTATTGTCAGGCTATCTCTATTCGTACAACCCTTTACGGTGGGCAGTTAAATACTGCATACAGAATGAATCTTGTCCCAATAAAGCCTGAGAGGCATAAACAAAACCCATCATTGCTTTATCAAGTGGATCAAGAATATAGGCATCCATGCCAGCTTCCATTGTCTGAATCATAAAGGCTTGGTTCAAAATCTTGCGGTTAGGTAACCCATATGAAACGTTACTTAGGCCACATGCCGCGTGAACACGAGGATATTCTTTACGAATAAAACGGACTGTATCTAGAACATCGTTACCACACCCATCTCCCGTACTGATTGGGGTGACAAGCGGATCTAGGTAAATATCATCTTCCGGAACTCCGGCTGCTGTAAGATCCCCCACTAATTTACGCACAATCGCAATACGTTGCTCAGCAGATTCTGGAACACCCGTGTCATCCATACACAATGCTACAACTTTTGCCTTATATTTTAGAACCAAAGGTAAGACCATGGCGTAGCGTTCTTTCTCTGCCGTTATGGAATTAACCATGGGCTGACCATTCTTTATAGCGGCAAGTCCGGCCTCCATTGCCTCTGTCCTGGGTGTATCAATACAAAGCGGTGCCGATACTACTTCCTGAATAGTGCGAACAAGCCATTCCATCGTCTCAACCTCGTCATGCACCATAGTACCGCAGTTAACATCTACATAATGAGCCCCAGACTCTACTTGCCTTTTCGCCAACTCCTGAATAAAGGCCACATCCCTTTGCTCAACGGCAGGTTTAACAGCTTTTCTGCTTGTATTGATAAGTTCCCCAATGATTAACATTTGCCTTCCTCCTTCTACTATTTAAGATTATCTATTCATCAGCTAATGTGTAACAGGCAAATACTTTGCTTTTCATTCTTACACCTTCCAACTAGGATGACTGATGGTCATTCTAATGCATTCTGACTTATCGAACTCGCTTAGAGCGTTTATTATCAAACTTCTTCATAATAATATGGCATTTCTTTTTTTCTACCCCCTTCGCTAAATCCAACAGTTCAACCGTTTAATGATCATTGCAAATATTGTGCCAATTCTAATATCTAGCATAAACCTGCATTTTGAGCCGTTTTAACGATTTTAGCCTTATAAGCAGATTGTAATAGAAATCTCATTTTGGGATATTAATTATTTCTAATTTGCTAAATGCCGATATTTAGTGGATCTCCAGTGATTCTCGATTATCCTATTATAGGATTCAATAATCCCGTTTTAGGGATTTTTGATAATCAGCAAGCAAATAATCTTCCAAAAAACTAAAAATATAAAATATAAATTTATAGAACTTGAAATTCTACAAATAATTATTTAATAGAGTTAATAGATATACTCCAATCGTACGTTTAACAAGCAAACCCAGCACACTATAATGCTGGGTCCTTTTTCGGGACATTTAATCTAACAGGGTATTAAACTTGTATCTATCTATATTTGGTAATTATTTTATCTTCTAGTTCCAGATCTTTTACCTTTCTGTAGAAAGTAGATCTACTTATGCCCAGGCTATCGGCCGCCTTCTCTTTAGCTTGACCGCTGCTACCGAACCTTTTCAAAGCAGCTAGGATGGCGTTTTTCTCTAACTCAGCTAAGGTTGGTTGGACATCCCCTCTGGGTAGACTGACATTCTGTTCATAATAGTCATTGACTCGAGAGGACAAGCAAGTACAGTCAATAACATTTTTCGTGACAATATTGACTGCATACTCAACTGCATTTTCAAGTTCTCTTACATTCCCTTGCCAAGGGTATGTTAGCATTTTCCTCTGGGCTTCTTGTGTAAAACCAGTTATTTGTTTGCCAAGGATCAGATTATACTTATCTAAAAAATGATAGAGTAGAAGCATCAAGTCTTCTTTCCGTTCACGCAACGGCGGAATATAAAAAGGAATAATACTTAGCCTATAGAAGAGATCACTTCTAAATAGTTTTTCTTCGATCATTTCTTCGAGATTGCGAT
>DOPS01000297.1:1631-10318 GCA_003512645.1 Desulfosporosinus sp. | reverse complement strand
TTTATGTGGACAGCCACTATTCTCGCCTTTGTAGGAATTGGATTACTGCTTTTTCCGAGTACACGAAAGAATGATAAAATCTTGTCCTTAGCCCTTGTAGCGATCATTGCAGCTAATTGGATTGACAAAGGAATGGGTCTGGTGATTAGCGGATTTATTCCAAATCCTTTTGATAGAGTCACTGAGTATGTGATAACCTACACCGAGATATCTGTGACACTGGGGGTCTATGCGATTGGGATGCTGCTTCTTACAATCCTCTATAAGATTGCTATTTCGGTTAGGGAACAGAAAGAAACCTAGGACTCGGAGTTCTGGCATTAAAGAAAAAGATCATGGGATAAAGAACGCGGTGAAAATAAAATAAGCTTTCAAAACGAATAAAAGTAGACCAAGTTTACAAACTTCAGTCTACTTTTATTCGTTCCTGAAAATCTTTGTGTCCTATTAAGCGTCGTTACATTCCTGTAATAGAATCTGGATTCTCAGACAATGCAAAATGCTCATAAAGGATTTAAAATCTGATAGGTCTATAGTCTAAAGTAATCCATTAACTGCTTCAAATCCTTAGCTAAATCGTTTAAGCTTTCTGCCGAGGCGAACAATTCCTCGACAGAGGCGTTTTGTTCTTCTGCAGCAGCAGCTGTGGTCTGTGTGCCCGCTGAGGTGGATTCGGCCTGATTTACGACGTTTTGCATGCCAATTTTTATTTGTTCACCGTCCTGTTGTACTTTCTGCACAGTGGTTTCAATGTCCTGCGCCAATCCAGCACTCTCTTCCACAGAACCCAGGATTACGGTAAATTGATTGGAAATTTCTTTTAAGTAGGCACTTCCTTGATTTACACTATCTACACTAGTTTTCATCCCTTGATGGGCACTCCGGGAAGCCCGTTGCATTTCCTGTACTCGCTGAGAAATATCAACTAAGCTTGTTTGAACTTGCTCGGCAAGTTTGCGGACTTCTTCTGCAACAACCGCAAATCCCCGACCGTTTTCTCCAGCACGTGCGGCTTCAATCGCAGCATTTAATGCTAAGAGGTTGGTTTGTTGCGCAATACTGTCGATGATTTGCACCGTCTTAGCGATCTCCTCGGANNCCTGGACTTGCATTTCAGCATCGGTTGCAATTTCAGTCGCCGAGGAGGCGACCTGTTCTGCCGCGTGAGCTGATTGTTCGGCCCCTAAGCGCATTTCCTGAGCAGTTCGTGCCAATTGACTCGCCATATCGACTACTTTCGTAATGGTAGCTCTCAAGGAGATCCCCATATCGCCAAAGGCTTTTAGCAGTTCAGCCCCTTCACGGTTCCAGGCTTTCCAAGGGGCCTTCTTCCTCTGGCCAATATCCCCCGAAGCGATTTCATTCGCATTGAGTACAAAATTACGCATCATATTGCCGAGGGCTCGGCTCAAAAACCAGCCGATGACGAAGCTTACTAAGACATCAATTACGACAAGAATGACTGAAATGCGTGTCGCCTTCGTGAAGATCTCGTTTGAGGTTACCGTACTGTGCATGTTTACCTCATCCATTTTGGAGTCCACTATCTTTTGAAGGATATCCCCAGCTAACTTATGTTTGGTTCCAGCAACCTCATACATATTGGTTTTAGCATCGTCCATCCGACCTTCTTCTGCAGCTTGAATGGTAACTTTAGATGCCGCCACATAATCATTCCAAGCGGCTTTAAACTGTCTCCAAGAATCTGACTCTTGGGCAGATTTTGAAATAGCTTCATACTGGCCCATATGTTCTTCTATATCCTTACTTTTCTCGTTAATATCAGCTAAGAAAATTTGCCGTTCTTCGGGGGTGCGCGCGCTGACTGCTAATGCAACATCCGACCGATAGACCTGGGCATCGAAACGCATCTCCGAGAGTTGGTTTAATGGAACCACATCTTGTTCATAAACCATATTCGAAGTATCGTTCATTTGATACATCCCGTAAATTCCGATGGTTCCGACAACCCCTGCAGCCAAAGCAATAAACAGCATCAAGACTGTGACCTGAAAGCCCAGCCCTTTATTCTCCAATTTCAAACAATTCACTCCTTTATGTCCTACAAATCTCTTTAATTTTGTATTATTCTGCGCCCAAAATAAATATCCTGCATTTGTTCAAGTAAATTTGTTGTTCGGGAAGCACAATCAGGGTCCCTCTTTATGAGAAATTTACAGCTTTTTCATGAGTTTATTCTATCAAGAGTTACATTAAGAATTATGGAAGAACAGCAAGTGAACTCGTTCAGCTAAAAAGCTGAACGAGTTCACTTGCGCTTAGGAGATAGTTAAGTATGTTTGTAGTGCAGGTAAATCTTACTCCCATTTGTGGATCAAGAAAATGACAATATTGTAATTCTAAATTCACAAGAAATTCGTAGCTTTGTCGAATTGATTAGGTATCATTACAGTGGCAAGACAAAATTGCCATATCTAGGGAATATCTCTGGATATAGATAAGATAAGAAGGAGGAAATTAGGTGTCAAGATTTTATCCTAATAGGTTTGTTGCATCACTAGCTATCACAGCACTCACAGTAACTGCGGGATTAACTCCTGTAGTTGCTATGGCAAGCGAGGCGCAAGTAAAATCAACGTACAATGTTCAATCCACTCAGAGCTTAATCAATACTCTTACTCGTCTTGGTGGGTATGACAGGTATGGCACAGCAGTTCAGATCGCAGACTATGGGTGGCAGTCGGCCAGCACAGCAGTCCTAGCACCGTCTGGTGATCTGAACATGGTAGACGCACTTGCTTCGTCAAGTCTTGCCAAAGCAGTCGATGGACCAGTACTTCTTGCAGACCAAGACTCAGTACCTTCTGACACAATGAAAGAATTAGAAAAGCTAGGAGTAAAAAAAGTTTATTTGGTAAGTGGAACAGCAGTCATTTCGGCTAAAGTAGAGAGTGACCTTAGCGCTGTCGGTATTCAAGCTGTGCGGATAGGTGGTTATGATCGGTATGAAACGGCTGTAAATATCGCAAAGGAAATCCAAACGATTAAACCCTTTCAAGAAGTAGTAGTAACTAATGCATTTGCAAATGTCGACGCAATTTCTATTGCCCCAATTGCGGCTGCCAAAGGTATCCCAGTTCTGCTCGTTAATAAAGATTCCGTTCCGACAGTTGTATCGGATTTCATGAAATCATCAGGAATAAAAAATACTTATGTTATTGGCGGAACCGCGGTTGTATCCGACTCTGTAAAGGATACACTGCCAAACGCGTCGAGAATCGGTGGATATGATCGTTTTGATACAAACACAGAAGTGCTAAAGAAATTCGAAAACCTTATTATCGGTAGCAGCATGTTCTTCGCAAATGGGAGCGATACAAGCCTTATCGACTCGTTGACAGGTGCTCCGATGGCAGCCAAATTGGGCGGTGCAATTGTCTTGTCCAATAAAGAAGCAGTTCCAGACGGTACTAAAGGATATATCCAGACAAACATAGCCCTTAAGAATCCTGTAGTTCTAGGTGGAACAGCTGTAATGTCGGATTCAGCCATACAAAGCTTAGGATATGTCCAGCCCGACCAGTCTGACATTTTAGACGGGGCTGTGGAATTAAACACTCCCAAGACAATCTTCAAAGATAAAACAGTCAACGGGAACCTTCTAGTCAATGCAGAAGGCGTAACGTTACAGAATATCCGTATTAAGGGTACGTTATTTCTCGATCCAGGCAAGGACGGCTCTGCTACTCTAGACGGCGTGCAAGCCACTAGAATTGTTGTTCTCTCGGGTACAGACCGCAGTATTTACTTAAAAGAAACCAAAGCCGATAGTCTAGTCGTGTCAAGTTTCTCTGATGTCCATGTAGTTGCAGAAACAGGAACAACATTAGGGTCTACATTAGTTCAATCCACTGCTACTGTAGAATCACAAAGTGGAGCGAACGTAGGGTCATTGGTCGCGCAGCCTCAACGAGAAGCATCCATTAATGTACAACTCCAAGGAACATTCTCTAACGATGTTTCTCTGAGCGGGAGCGTAAAGCTAACGGCAGCAGATGGCGCGGTTGTCCCTACTGTTACGGTGACTGGGGCGACGACTCCAGATTTAATTCAGTTAGCAGGCAACTTTCCAAGTGTAACTATAGATGATAACTCGTCTATTACCGTACTATCAGGCAAAATCGACAAATTGGAGACAAAGGGAACATCCGAAATCGTCGTAAAAAGCGGTGCAGAAGTTACGGTTTTGAGTTCTGCGACTGGGAGTACTAAAGTAAGTGGCGGTGGAACCGTAAACGGTAAAACAACGACTGATACTCCTACAGAACCAGGCGATATTCCAGTTGTATCTGATGGAAGTGGAACGACTCGTGATAGAGATAGAGAGGTCATTCAAAAAACAGAACAACCCTTAATCACGGGAACGGTCAGAGCTGGAGACACCATGATTTCAGGAACTGCTGAAGCTGGGGCAACGGTAAGTGTCAAGAGAAGCGGAACCGAAATTGGAGCAGCGACGACTGATGAAAACACAGGGGACTACACGGTGACTTTAATCGACGGAGTAATCCTGGCCAAAGACGAAGTGCTCTCGATAACTGCCATAGCACCTGGCAAGACCGAGAGTAACGTATCGAGTATCTCGGTAGCCGCAGCGCAAACAACACAACCGACAGTCATGGGAACCGTCGGTGCTGGAGAAACCATGATTTTAGGAACTGCTGAAGCAGGGGCAACGGTAAGTGTCAAAAGAAGCGAAATTGAAATTGGCACAGCGATAGCCGACGAAACCACAGGCACTTACATGGTGACTTTAAACGAAGGAGTAACCCTAGCCGAAGCCGACGTGCTTTCAATAACTGCCACAGCACCAGACAAGACCGAGAGCAACGCCACGAGTGTCACGGTAGCCGCAGTGCTGGATCCGACAACGTCACCGACAGTAATGGGAATGGTCAGGGATGGAGATACCTCAATTTCAGGAGCTACTGATGCTGAGGCAAAGGTTTGCGTCATGAGAGGCGAAACCGTCATTGGCACAGCGACAGCTGATGAAACAGGTGCCTATACGGTGACCTTAAACGAAGGAGTAATCCTGGCTAAAGACGAAGTGCTTTCGATTATTGCCAAAGCACCTGACAAGGCCATAAGTGAAGCGGTGAGTGTCACAGTAGTCGAAGCGCAAACAACATAACCGACAGTCATGGGAACCGTCGGTGCTGGAGAAACTATGATTTTAGGAACTGCTGAAGCAGGGGCAACGGTAAGTGTCAAGAGAAGCGAAATCGAAATTGGCACAGCGACAGCTGATGAAACTACAGGCACTTACATGGTGACTTTAAACGATGGAGTAACCCTAGCCGAAGCAGACGTGCTTTCGATAACTGCCGTAGCACCAGACAAGAGCGAGAGTAACGCCACGAGTGTCACAGTAGCCGCACCGCTAGAGCTGACAACAGCACCGACAGTAACAGGAACGGTCAGAGCTGGAGATTCCACGATTTCAGGAACTACTGAAGCTGGGGCATTTGTATGCGTCAAGAGAGGCGAAACTGTCATTGGCACAGCGACAGCAGATGAAGCAGGTGCCTATACGGTGACCTTAGACGAAGGAGTAATCCTAGGCGAAGGCGATGAGCTTTCGATCATTGCCAAAGCACCAGACAAGGCCATGAGTGAAACAGTGAGTGTCACGGTAGTAGAAGCAGAGGTAACACCTGAAACTCCAGAAGCTCAGTAAAAGATAAAAGTGTAAAAGTAACGAAAAGGGTCAGCCATACAAATTATTGCTGGCCTTTTTTCTTGTTAGCGCCATCGTGATATTTGGATAACAATTTTAAAACACCTGTTAGATAAACTCATTTCTTCAAAAGCATGAATAAGATGCTACTGGAGGAGGATGTTTATGAACCCGACAATTAAGCATGTTGTGCAGCGCGGGGAAACTCTATATCAAATTGCTAAGAAATATGGACTAACTGTTAATGTGCTGCTAGCTGCCAATCCCAATATTAAGAATCCATCTCTAATCATGCCTGGGCAGGAAATAAATGTTCCTAGTAAAACCATTGTAGTCCCTCAAGAGAGTTATGGCTATGATGAAATGATGTCCGATTTGGATGCCCTGTCAAAGTTTTATCCTTTCATTATTAAAGTAAGCACGATTGGGAAAACAGTGGCAGGACGTTCTATTCCTGCAGTTCAGATTGGTAACGGCAAAAAGGAAGTTCATTATAACGGGTCATTCCATGCCAATGAATGGATAACAACGTTGCTGTTAATGAAGTTTTTAGAGGTTTATGCTAAAGCCTATCAAGGAGGACGATACATTGGACATTTTAATATAAAGAATCTCTTTGAGAGAACATCTTTATGGATTGTCCCTATGGTAAATCCAGACGGGGTAGAACTTGTGCAAAATGGTATTCAGCCAACGGATCCATTTTATGATGCAGTCATGAGGATAAATAGAGGTTCCAGCGATTTTGGGGGATGGAAAGCTAATCTCCGGGGTGTTGACTTGAATGACCAGTTCCCAGCAAGATGGGATGTTGAAGTTGCCAGGCGGGCAGGCACGGCCCCGGCTCCTCGCGACTATCCGGGGCCGTCGCCCCTCTCAGAACCGGAATCAAGAGCGATGGCCAACTTTACCCGTTCTCACAATTTTCGCTTAGTGATCGCTTTTCATACACAAGGAGAAGAAATCTATTGGGGCTACAGAGGGTTAGAACCGGCTGAATCACTTTATATTGTACAGCGATTCGTTGAGGTTAGCGGCTACGAATCTATCCGGTACGTCGAAAGTGATGCTGGGTACAAGGACTGGTTCATTCAAGACTGGCGACGCCCGGGATTTACGGTGGAATGCGGACGGGGGACGAACCCACTTCCAGTTAGTCAATTTTGGGACATCTGGGGTAAGGTCATCGGTATCTTTCTGGTAGGACTGGATGTTTGACCTATGGACAAACAAAAATGCGTTGGAGAAAATGTCTTCTCTCCAGCGCATTAAATCTGCAACGTTTAAAATCAGTTCAGTTACAATAAACAAACCGTTGGAAACAATTTTTAACAGCATGTCCTTAGTTACAATAGAAGCATTTCTCTTGATGGGCTGTTTTTCCAGCAAATGTTCTCTCGGCGGTTCTAATCCCAAAGATTAAGGCTGGAGGTCCGTCCATGATAATATTTACCCATAACAACTGTAAGGTCGTAAAGGGCATTTTATACCCCATTAGATATATATCAATTATCGTGGCTAGTCAAATCACTGTTCAATCTATAACCAGGTTAGAATTTAATGCTCTGGGAAAAACTTATCTCTAGCGAATCAGTTTGGTAAAAAGGAAGGGAAAACAGTGTTGAAGGTCGATGTAAGTGCAGACGAAGATTGATGAAGTGGGGATGAGGATGAAGTCAAGCAGCATTGTAACAAAGCTTTGGATAGTGATAAATATCCTCACATTAATCGTTATTGGGGTAGCTGGGATCGTTCATACTAGTATTATGGATAAGATTTACTACGATGTACAATTCAGACAATTAACGTCTTTAGCTAGAAAGGTGGCTAACTTTACTAGCACTGAAAATGACAGTCAGGCGATGGATCTTAAAGTAAAAATGGCCTCTGATTTTATTGAAGGAAATATCATGGTCTATGATAAGAAGGGAATTGTCCAATCATCTGAGGGTTTTGCTAAAAGTACCAAAGACACATCTTTAGTACCTATTAATCCTACTTATAGTCCTCTAACTAAAGATGATATAAAAGAGCTGTTGAGTGGAGAAACGGTTTTTCACAAGGGAAATAACCCCTTCTTCAATACCCAGGTTCTTACGGTAGGGGTTCCGGTGACGGATCCCCAAAGTTTGATAGGTGCAGTGGTAATCCATGTTCCAATCGAACCATTGGCCGGGCAACTGGCTGTCTTTAAAACGATCACAGTTTATTCAACAGTGGGTGGGCTCGGCCTTGCCATTACGCTCAGTTTTCTCTTTTCTAAGAAGGTGTTCGAACCATTACGCAACATGAGCCGGGTTGCTCTGGCGATGGCCAATGGAGATTTTTCCCGTCGGATAACGATTAACACTACTGATGAAGTCGGTCTTCTGGCCGATTCTTTGAATACGCTTTCCGGTCAACTCCAGGAAAAGCTGGCCCAACTGGAAAGATTAGATCAGACGCGTAGGGAGTTCGTTTCTAATCTCTCCCATGAAATGAAAACTCCATTAAGCATTATTCAAGCCTTTACAGAAGCTTTACAGGATGACCTTGCTGTTGATGCAAATGAGAAAAGTTCTTACCTAAATAATATTTATGAGGAAACTGCACGTCTCAAACGTTTGATCACAGATATCTTAGATTTAAAGAAAATGGAGGAGGGATATGAAGATTTTAAAATGAATTATGTTGACTTAAAATTACTCGCTTCTTCCGTGCAAAGCAATTTTAGCACGCTGGCTGAAGAAAAAGGAGTCAAGTTAATATTTCATATTAGCAGAAAAACTCCGCTTGTTTGGGGAGATAGTGATAGGCTTAAACAAGTATTTATCAATCTTTTGGATAACGCCGTCCGCCATACTCCTAGAGGGGGAGAAATTGTAATTACCATAGGGCACAAGGCCGATAATGTGCTGATTGAAATAAAAGATTCAGGCCTAGGGATTGCACCTGAGGATTTACCGATGATTTGGGAGAGGTTTTATAAAGGAGACAAATCCAGAAG
>DOPS01000297.1:0-1571 GCA_003512645.1 Desulfosporosinus sp. | reverse complement strand
TTCATGAGAAATTCATAACTTTTTCATGAGTTAATCGAATCAAATAGTTATACTGAGCTCATAGAAGTTACTTAGGAGGGTCACATATGAGCAAAAGCGAAGTAGTTCAGGACGTAAAAGTAAAAAAGGATAGAGGCATAATTAAAGCGATTGGTTCAGTTCTGTTTGCAATTATAGCTTCTTCGCACCACTGGGTTCATACTCTTTTGATCGCATTGGGTCTAACCACTCTAAGCTCAGGTCTATTATCGCTGTCTCCGTCAACAAAGATTATCTTTTTACTAGTTTCCCTTGTCATTTCAGCGTGGTTTATTCGCGTTGCTAAACGTAAGTGGAGTAATGACCGTCCTGCTGCGTGGGTGTATCTTATATCTTCCATTATCTCGATTATTTTGGTTATTACATCCTTGCCTCAAGCGATCTCAGCCGTCATCCCACCATCTCAGCAACAGCAACAGAAAGATATCCACGGGCATTAATGTGCATTGGCCCCTGTTTGTCTAGAACAAATTAGACAAAAAAAAGTTTTTTTGTTCATAAGAAATTCACAACTCATTCACAGCTTAGTCGGATTGTGTAAGTATTATTAGGGATAGTCAGACAAGGTTGCTAGGGAGAAATGTCTTGGGTGTAGGAATTTTGTTATTTGCAAAGGGGAGAGACGATTGGCTAAGTTCCTGCCTCGTTTGCCTCTGGGTATGTGAACGCGTTTTATCTTTTTAGTGGGTTTAATGGAAATAAATTATTTTGGGAGGGAATTAAAATGTGGCAATTTATTAGTCAAAACTGGTGGATTCTCTTGTTCATCGCGATAATGTTCTTTATGCATCGGTCAGGAGCGGGTTGTTGTGGCGGTGGGAAGAAACATGAGCAGCGGCACGATAGTCCTGAGAAAGATCTACAGAATAAAAGTACAGGTGACGCGGGTTGCTGCGGTGGTCATAAGAGTAAATAGGCTAGTTCATTTTTCGTGATGCTATGTTATATAACATTTCTTTTTTGGACTTAGGGATAGGGTAGCCACCTATCCCTCTTTCCCTGAGTTTAAGCCACATCTATCGGATCGAGGTTATAATCTGGGACATTAACGATTAGACAACTTCACAACACAAGGGAGAGATTAAAAAGTGAAAAGAAATACAAAGTTGCTTATAACGATAGTTTTGCTTCTCCTAAGCTTAAGTATAAGTTATCTAAGCCCCAATGTCGCGTGGGCAGAGAGTGGCAGTCTAAAAGCCACAAACTTTCAAGTGGATGTCAAACCAGAATATGATGACCCAAGAACGTTAGTAATTTATCAAGGGGACTTCATTAATCCTGGGACAGATACTATTAAGAAAGACACCCTTATTTCCTTTATCATCCCTAAGGGAGCGGAAGTAGGTATGGCCTGTGAAATTACTGCCCAGGGGGGTCATGACTGCCAGCCGTATACCACTCAGGATCTAGGCGATAACAAAGTGAAGCTCAGTTGGAAAATTACCAAAGACATCGCTCCTAACCAGAAGTATCCGGCCTATTTAGAATTTTATTACGATAATGGTTCGTCTGCTCCAAACAAGACGTTTAAC
>DOPS01000365.1:0-3735 GCA_003512645.1 Desulfosporosinus sp. | reverse complement strand
GGTCTGGGAAATTCCGCCCAATGGACATGGACTTGTGGCTTTAATGGCCTTAAATTCTTTAAAAGGGTTTGAATTCGAATTCAAAGAGAGCACCGACTCTTATCATCGGCAAATCGAAGCACTTAAGCTGGCGTTTGCCGACGGGAAGAAGTACATTGCCGATCCCTCTCAAATGAAGGTAAGTATTGAGGAACTGTTATCAGATGAGTATGCTGAGGAACGCCGGAAACAAATTGGAGATAGAGCGATTCAACCTGAACCTGGAAACCCATCCAAAGGCGGGACGGTCTATTTAGCAACCGCAGATGACGAAGGGAACATGGTTTCGTATATTCAGAGTAATTATAAGGGCTTTGGTTCTGGCTTGGTTGTACCAAAAACAGGGATTAGTCTACATAATCGCGGAAACAACTTTTCTTTGGATCCGAACCATGACAATTGTCTTCAACCAGGTAAAAGGCCTTACCATACTATCATTCCAGGCTTCTTAACAAAAGATAGCCTTCCTGTGGGCCCCTTTGGAGTGATGGGAGGCTTCATGCAACCTCAAGGGCATGTCCAAGTGATTATGAATACTGTCGATTATCATTTGAATCCTCAAGCTACTCTTGATGCGCCACGTTGGCAATGGATTAATGGAAAAACCATTGAGATTGAACACTCCTTTCCTGAGTCGATTGCTCAAGAATTAGCGCGTAGAGGACATAACATTCGATGGTCGATGGATACATCTAGTTTTGGACGTGGTCAAATCATCTGGAGAAGTAAGGACGGGATTCTGGCTGGTGGCACCGAGTCAAGAGCGGATGGACATATGGCCATGTGGTAAGCATTGGGGTTTTTCTTCAGAGTGTGTTTATAATAGTATGAACCTGTAAATTATTGAAGTTTACGAGCCTTCACCATGAACGAGTGTGAGGCTCTTTTTTTGTCTGCAAAAGTATGTATCAGCAAAAATAATAACGCATTGTATCAAGTACTATATACAAAGTGTATAAAATATTTGACATTAAGCTTGATTAATGTTACTATTTTACTAGAGGTGTTATGATGAGTAAGAACTTGAAATTGAAATCATCGAGAGCAGCTAAAGACATGTCACAAAAGGATTTGGCGGATGCCACTGGAGTTACTCGACAGACCATTAATGCGATTGAAAAAGGTGATTACAATCCATCCATTAAGTTATGTATTTCTATATGTAAAGTCCTAGGGAAAACTCTCGATCAATTATTTTGGGAAGGTGATGAAGATGCGTAGTAATGAATTAGATGAAATGCAAATTCAAAAACGAAACATGATTGGAAATCAGGCCTATATGTTGCTCTTTTATCTGCTCTTGATTGATATAGGGCTCTATGGGTTTGGGTTCCGATGGTTAAAATATCCCATGAATGTTTATGTAATTATGATGGGGTGCATGACCTATTATTTGCTTCGAATAATATGGAACAATTCTTACGTCGGACCGAGAAAAGATACTAAGACGATAGGTAGAAAAATTGGATTTGTCCTTGGGTTATCAGGTTTAGTGGCTGGAATTACAATATACTTGCTCGGGGAAAATTCTTTAATAAGTCCGATATCCAACGACGATAATGGTGCAATGTTCTTATTTATTTTTTCAATAGTGTCATTAATTGTGTTAGTGGTGGTTGGCCTGATCTCTAAGTGGCAAACTAAAGGGGATGAATAATTCATAAATCACAAATACACTCACGCAGTCAATTGGGATGTGGTTTGAAAGAATCACTCGATCCCGTAAAATAGCGCCTATTTGCTTATGATTTTAAAATGCAAGAAAGTAACAGTATATCGAGATAAGGTCATTCGAAACGGTGGGTAGGGTGATGGCTAAACTATGTATGGAAAAATGTTTTACCTGTAATACTAGGGTAAATGGGTGATGGGAGGTATTTTATTTGGGAGACAAGAGTCCTAAAAATAAGGAAAAAATGAAGAAGAAATCTGAGAAGAAAATTATTGCCCCATTATCTTAGCTAGTCCAAACTAAATGTTAATAAATCTCTATCTAGAGACTTCGGTATAGATCCGGGGTCTGTTTTTTTAGGCCTCGATAGTTGAGGGAATATTTGTCATGAATCAAACAGTTGCGGTTGAAAGAAGACTAAACAATAGTTATTAAACAATTTCATTAATCTCCATAATTTGCTATAATTGACGAGAGGGGTTAAGTGTAAATCCCAATCCTTGATGTGGAGGTTTCTATGAGGGGTGAACTATTCGAATTGACGATTACAGAAATAATTAAAAAGAGACTATCTGTCCGAACTTATTTAGAGCAACCTCTGACACCAGAGATAAAAGAAAAATTGCAAGGATTCTTTTCGATGCCGAGGGGTCCGTTTGGTGGGACTTTAAGAATGAACTTGATTGAAAGTGATCTTGCTCGTAAAGAATCGAATGCAAAGCTTGGGACTTATGGCGTGATAAGAGGTGCTTCAACCTATGTCGTTGCTGCTGTCGAAAAGGCGGATAGAGATTTGGAAGACTTTGGTTATTCCCTGGAGAAGGTTATTCTATATGCTACATCTTTGGGGTTAGGTACTTGTTGGCTTGGAGGAACCTTCAAGAAAAGTGAATTTGGTAGGGCAATTGGGCAAAAGGATCATGAAGTATTGCCTTGTATCACACCCATAGGCTATCCCAGTAGTAGAAAGAGTCTGATTGATTCTGCATTGAGATTTACTGCGGGATCAAAAAATCGCAAAGGCTGGGGTGAGCTTTTCTTCAGTCGTGATTTTAGTCATCACTTATCTGAGCTGGAGGCTGGAAAATTCGCAACCCCTCTCGAAATGCTTCGACTGGCACCCTCTGCCTCCAACAAGCAACCGTGGAGGATTGTCAAGGATACTAATAAGATNNGCCATGTGTCATTTCGAACTAACAGCTAGAGAACAAGGTATCGATGGAAAATGGCATGTCAGTGATCCAGGGAGCATAAGTACACCACAAGCCACAGAGTATGTCATAACTTGGGTCGACGGTATTTAATTAATCCATATAAAAGGATGAGGTCTATTGAATATAGGATCATTGATTGCGATTTATTTGCCGTTTTTTATTATATTTTTTGTTGTTTTACCGCAACAACGTACCTTATATAAGGCAATACTTTTAAGAATCAAGAAGAGGAAAGGTGTTGTAAAGATGACCAACGAACTCATTAAACGATATATCGGCAAGCAATGCTTGATATCTACGGGATCTTTTGGCACTAGTGTCAAGGGAATAATCATTGATGTCAATGAAAATTGGCTTGAAATAGAAACTAAAAAAGGCAGCGAACTTATTAATGCGGAATTTATTCAGAGTATAAAAATAACATAAACAGCAAAAACTATATCTAGTACCAAGCACCAAAGCACCATGTACAAACCCCTTAGAAGTTGGTTAATACTCAAGCTTTACAAATCACCCTATTGAGGGCACATAGAAATCTGTGATACTATCTCAATCGTTGCTCCACTGTGTGAAACTTAGGTGAGTGAAACCAAGAGCAGTAGCATAAAAAAACAGTTGACAGCATATGATGAAAATGGTATTATAACCGAGTGCCACAAACGCACATTGATCGAAAGTGCAAGAAGTCACGGCTTCACACTACTTGATCAAAACATACGGAAAATTAGTTGTTGACAACGAGAGTTGAAAATGCTAAGACGTAAATCCGGCCTCAAACGGCTAAGGAAAATTAATGGTCTTTGAAAACTA
>DOPS01000245.1:0-9477 GCA_003512645.1 Desulfosporosinus sp. | reverse complement strand
TGAATGGTTTACTGAATACGTACCAATAATTTATATGAAGAATAATCAGCAGGTATCATTGAGTCATTAATCACAGTTACTTCAAGTTTTATTGGAGCGGAATAAGTATCTTCTGTTGAGTAAACTACACTTGATATCTTTTCGTTATCTTTAAAATTACAAATTAGCCTTATTTCAGGTGAATCACTCCTGTTCATCACATCTCTTACTTCGTACTCCTCCATAGGAACAGATTCAAAATTATAGCGTTTATAAAACCTTTTGTCTGCAGCCATATGGGGAGCACGTAAACTTTGCGGAATATGTACTACATAAAGAACTTTCCCCGGCCTAGATTTCCGCAATTCGATTTGGTTTATTATAATCCCATCGATACGTTGATGAATTCGGGAATTTATAACCTGTTCGATCCACTCCTTAGTGATTCCATTAGGATCATATCCTTCGCTTATTCCAACAGGGATATGACCATCTTCAATAATTCCATACACCAAAGTACCACCTGCAGAATTTGCGAAAGAAGAAACGTCCTTGCTTAGCTCATTCTTTTTACCATCTGTACGTTGCAAGGCACCACATTCCTTGTAATCGAGGCTCAGGCTTTCCTTTACCTCATTTTCTATAAGAGTCAATATATCGTCTTCATCCCATTTTCAGGCTGGTTTGACCAAAATTTTAACCTCTTCTTGACCCCAAATATTACATGTCGTATAAAACGATGGATTGCCGACAGGCGTCGAAAATATCCCCAAATCCTTAGGGTTTATACAACACGTGTCGGGAATACTTCCTTATCCGTGAATATGGTTTGAAACATTAACTAGTAAGGTAATTTACGAATCACTGGCAACGTTATTAGTATTAATTCAACAAAATAATAAGTATTCCTTCATTTAGGACAAACAAAAGTGATCCAAATCTTCGGATCACAAGTTCCGTATCCTTGAGCTTGTTTTTGTTTCTGTGAAGTACATCTCCAACAACTGATGTACTCCGTCTAAGGCTTTTTACTTTTTGATGACAATCGTCTACATTCCAGCAGCCTTTCTGTAAGTCTTAAAAAGATTGGTCATTTTAACTGATGTCTTAAACGAGTAGATGTTATTTTTCTGCTCAAAAGAAAAGGCCACCTTGAATGTTACTTCAAGGTGGTCTTTGTAGACTATGACTTTATCGACGTAGCTGTTGATGAACTTCTTACATTCTGGGATATTCTTCTCAGTTACAAACTGCTTAAACATCTTGAACATATTCCTTAGGTTGTCCTCGGTTATCTCAACCGCTGCGTCCCTAATACTCAGTTGCTGTATAGCTATTCCCAACAACTGCTTTTCTTGCTCCAGTTCTGTCATTCGGGTCTTGAATGACTCCTGAAAAAATCCATTTTCTATAGCGTTGACGATATTGGCAATTTGATTTTTTATCTCCTTTAGCTTTACTCCCATTTCGGAAAGTTCTTTATTTATGTTAGTGTTGGACTTTAACTGGTATTCATTAAGCATCTGAACTAGATGAGGGATGGCTTTGTCATTGAACAGTCGCTGCTCTAACTGATGCAGGACGTACATCTCGACGTACTCTCTACGGATTTCCTTATTGTCGCATTGCTTGGTTCGGTCGCGATTGCCGCAGCGATAAGTGACATATTTTGGACGGTTCTTACATTCGGGTCTGTGGTTTCCCTGGAGCGCATGACCACATTCGCCACAGAAAATCAAACCGCTGAGAAGATAGATTTCTTTAGCCTTGTAGAATCCAGGTTGACGTTTATTGGTTGCCATTTTGACCTGAGCCTTTTGGAAGTCCTCCTTGGAGATTATGGCAGGTACTCCACCTTCAACTCTGATTATAGAATCGTCATCTTTATCTTCATGACCATTTCTTTTACCGAATGCATCCTTACTAGCAGAACGATTGAAGACGTAGGTGCCTGAATGCTTTTCGTTCCTAAGCAGTTCATGGATGCTGTTTTTGCCGAAGGTATTGCCCCTTTTGGTTTAGAACGGTTATCATTTTTCTGTAACCGTAGCCGTCGAGATAGAGTGAGAAGACTTCGCGTACCACTTTGGCCTCAACCTCGTTAATTACATATTTTTTAGTAACGGGATCGATATCAAAGCCCAGGGGGAATCCCCCCTGTATTTTTACACTGAAAAGCATTTTCCTTCATGCCCTTCATAACCTCTCTGGCAAGGTTTTTAGAGTAGTATTCTGCCATTCCTTCGAGAAGTGACTCCAAGATGATTGATTCAGGACTACCATCTAGATTTTCTGTAACAGAGAGGAGCCTAATGCCGTTCCTTTTGAGCCTTTGCTTATAGCTAGAGCTATCGTACTTATCATGACTGAAGCGGTCTAACTTGTGGACGAAGAGTACATCAAAGAGGCCTTGGCTACTCTCTTGAATCATTTGTTGAAACTCGGGGCGCTTATCGGTGGGTGCTGACTTTGCTTTGTCGGCGTAAATCTTAACAACATCGTAGCCGTAAGACGTTTGGAAATGTAGTACAGTTATTTATCCGAATATCGAAAATAGTTCTATCAATATATAAAGGGTCCAATCATTTTACTTGGCCATGCCTTGAGAGTCTTCGAATGCATGAGGCTTATGCTTTGCGCAGATTAACAAAAGGCAGCATACATTGTATTTTAGGTATTATCATACCCATAGCAGGATATGAAGAGCAAGCTTCAAAAATGGCGTATTAATTATAATGCAAAGAAATTTTGCGTAAAAAGGTTTGGATGAGGTATTTTTTGCTAATAATTTTATATATATGAAAATAAATATTGCGTATTTAGGCGGTGGGCGTTATGATGGTGATAAGGATTATACCGCAGGGTAAAGAGAGGCGGGGAAATATGAAACTCTGTAAAATCTCAATCGATGGATTTAGAAACATTAAAATGTCAGAAATAATTTGTAGTGAGTTGGTTGCCTTAGTGTCATTGAATAGTTACGGCAAGTCTAACTTACTTCAGGCAATTGATTTTGGTGTAGATTTCATTAGAAGAAATGAGGACATTAAGAAAAATATGATGTCCTGGACGAAGGGCATTCCCTTAAATAAGAGTATGCCTTCAAAGGATTTTCGAATAGAGTTTGAAATGAAGACATCAATAGATGAAAGTACATATCTTGTATTATATGGATATCAATTTAAGTGGGTAAGAGATGACGAAACAGGTGCGCGTATTGTTGGTGAGTGGCTAAAAGTAAAACTGGATGAAAAAAATCAAAAGTATAAAGTACTGATAAAAAGAGACATGAATAAGGCATTCTATTGTAGTACTGAAACGGGGAGATGTAATAGTAAGGTTAAGATAGAAGATAACGATTTAATTATTAACAAATTAAAGGCATTTGATTCCCTGTATTACTACGATATTATAAAAAGAATTAATGGTTTAAGGGTTTATATTGAGCGACATTTGGATGCAAGCGATTCCTATAGTCCTAATCCGCTAATTCGTACGAATGTGGATGCGTTGGAAATGGAAGGAAACAATCTACCTCGAGAAATTTTTAATCTAAAAAAGCTACATCCCGAAAAATATGAGTTACTTATGAATGCTTTTATGCAACTTTTTCCACAAATTACAGACATTGATGTCCAAGAAGTTAGTGTAAAAACAAAGTTAGAGAATAAAATTCCAGATGATCTGCCGTTTAAATTAAGTAAGGAAGTGTATATTTTATATGTAAGTGATAATAACCTAAATCAACCAATTAGTTTTGAAGATATGTCTGATGGCGTCAAAAGAGTATTTTTATTGTTAACAAATATCATCATTGCTGACATAAATAATCTTTCACTTATTGCAGTTGAAGAACCTGAAAACTCAATTCATCCAAGTCTACTGCAAAACTATTTAAGAGTGGTGACACAACTGTTAGGAGAGACGAGGATTATTATTACCAGCCACTCTCCTTATATTATTCAATATCTCGAGCCACATAACATATATATGGGAATTCCAGGTAAATATGGTGTTGCACAATTTAAAAGAATACGGACAGCTGCCCAAAAAGCACTAATTAATGATGCCTCTAACTCGGAAATGTCGACTGGGGACTATTTGTTTGAATTACTTAGTGGTACTGAAGAGGATATAAAGATTATTGAACAATACTTGGAGACTGAGAATAATGAGTAGGGGTATCGTAATTTTTATTGAAGGAGATACGGAGGTAGAGTTTTATACTAAGCTCATTGATCAGCTTCACACATTTGCCCCGGGACAAAGATTTAAAGTCGATAAATTGATTATAAGAAACCTCAAAGGTATTGGAAATTACAAAAATCGGGCAAAAAGGATATTTGAAAACGAAGTTATTAGCAGAAACCCAGGTGTGAACTTTACCGTAGTATTGTGCTATGATACAGACGTGTTTGATCTCTCTGCAAAACCGCCAGTGGTATGGTCTGAAGTCGAACAGCAGCTAAAGGCAAGTGGTGCCAATAAAATCATCCACGTAAAAGCTAAACGAACCATCGAAAATTGGTTCTTGTATGATGCGAAAGGGATACTCCGATATCTTAGATTACCAGAAGACTCAAAGATCCCTATAAATGGTGGGGCGGATGTTATTAAAACCCTTTATAAAAAGGCTGGTAAAGTTTATATCAAAGGCTCTGCTACTAAAGGATTTGTAGATGCTTTAGATATTAAAGCAATAATGATTTTGATTTGTCATGAACTTAAAAAACTATGTAAAGAACTAGGGATGAAATGTTCAGGCAATAAGTGCAGAGGAAATGGAGAGCAATTGTAATCCCAGCCTTTTTGGGTTTCTCTTCAATAAATTCCACCGTAAATGTTTCGCTGGTGACATTATTAATAAGTACTCGCTCTTATCTAGGTAGTATTATTTCGTATTGCATATTAGTTTGCTAGAATACGTTTTCAGAAAAGGATAGCTTTCTTTCACAGAACTTTCGCACTTTACAATATTATTTCAGTATGCTACTCTTAATTTAGTTGTGAATTGACGCTGGTTGGGGCAGCGTATGTGTCGGGTGTGCTACTTTTAGAAGTATTGGCTGGGTTGGTAATACTTTTTTTGGCAAGAGAGTTCGTATTAGGTAAACAAACGGGGGTGGATAGTATGAATAAGACTAATCAAATGACTGGTTATACTTTTAGTGTTGTTGATACTTTTTGGGCTATTGGTTGTAGCGGAGTAGCTAACGCCCTAGCAGCGTGAGTTCACAACTTGCCAAAGGAACTATCCCCCTCCCCCTCACAAAATAGGGCTGCAGTAATGCAGTCTTTTTATGTTGCCTGAATAGATTTGCTTTTATGATAATTTTCTTATCGTGGGTTTGGATAGGTGTGCCTCGCCTCCGCCATCTAAACCCTCGAATTTAGGCGGAGATACATAACGAAAGCCTTGAGGTACATCAAGTTGTACGACTCAAGGCTTTTTTTGATTTTCAGAGGGAAATTTACATTCAGACCATCACCAATTAAATGAATGGAGGAAATGAATTAATGGCTGATTTTCCAAATTGCCCAACATGTAATTCAGGATACACTTACGAAGATGGAAATGGTTTAGTTTGCCCAGAATGTGGCCATGAGTGGACTTTAGAATCAAACACCGAAAGCAATGAAGATAACAAGATTGTTAAAGATGCAAATGGGAATGTCTTAAACGATGGCCTCTTTGTGCCCTGCTCAACCAAGGAAATTACTACCTTTATTCATAGCAACAGTATGATATAATAAAAATTACTTATATTCTGTCGAATCAAGGTGGTGACCTAATATGCAGCAACATATTTTAAAGCGTAAGTGCATCAATGTGGAACTAAATAACATATTTAAATATCCGCTGACTGTAGCTGTGGCGGCAATGGGTTACGGCAAAACTACATCAGCAGGCGATTTCCTCAATGAGGTCAATGCAAAATATGTATGGTTGTCTGTTGATAGTGATGAATCTTCGCCTCAGTATATATGGGACTCCCTCACAAGTCAGCTGGCCAAAACCAATCCGGAGGTAGGTAAACAGCTTCGTGCTTTGGGTTTTCCCGTCGACACTCCACAAAGAGATAAGGTCTTAAAAATTGTTGAAGACCTTACCTATATGACGAACACCGTCCTGGTAATTGACGACTATCATTATGCTCACTCTTCAGAGCTTGACAGGCTGATTGAAAGAATAGTACGGGCGAAAATAGATGGATTTTATATTCTGATCCTCTCAAGGATAATACCTGAATTTAGGATTGAGGAGTTAATGCTTAAAGGCTATTGCTATTTGATAAAAAGTCACTTATTTGAAGTTAGCACGGATGAAATAAAAGAGTACTTTAAATTGTATTGCCATGATATATCTAACGATACAGCAAGGCAGGTTTATGAGATATCCGAGGGCTGGGTATCAGCTGTATATCTAATCATGCAAAGATATTCTGAAATAGGTAGGCTGGAGTCGTGCAGTAGTATTGAAAGACTGATTGAAACAGCAGTTATGAGCCGGTATACGAATAGGGAAGTAATCATCTTGAAATCACTATGTGTACTTGACAGCTTCACTCCACAGCAAGCGGTATATGTGACAGGTGATCAAGAAACTGAAAGGATTATTCGAAAAATAAGCTATGGAAACTCTTTTATACGTTATGATCAACGGAACGATGTTTACAGAATTCACATCATATTTAATAATTATTTAAAAGAACTACTTGATGAACAGAAGTCAACTATGGACTTCGAAGGTTTATATAAGCGCTCCGGTGAGTGGTGCATTGATAACGGTGACATTATCACAGGGTTAAAATATCTCTTGAAAGCAAAAGAATATGACCTAATTCTCTCTGAATTTGAAAAAAGTAGCATCACTAAAGTGATTGACAGCAATCCTAAATATATCTTAGAATTATTTAAGCATATTCCGGATGAAGTAAAATACCGTCACCCTATTGGCTATCTGGCCTATACGGGTTTTTATGTTACGAATGTGGATAGGGAGGGCGGTTCATACCTTTTATCAGAAATAGAGCAGTATTACCAGAATAATCAGAGGATATCTTCTGTATTGAAAACACGAATTCTTGGAGAAATAGAACTGATACGAGCGTATGGTTATTTTAATGATGCTTCTCTAATGTATAAAAAGTTTAAAAGAGCACATGGTATCTTGGAAGGCCACTCCTTCATAGCAAACAAGAATAAAATTATCACATTTGGATCTCCTCATTCTATGTACCTTTATTACCGCGAAAAAGGGAAATTGCTGTGGACGATGAAGTGTGTTCAAGAGATGTTTCCTTATTACATGGAGATGGCTGGAGGTTGTGGCAAGGGGTTTGATGATTTGCTACGAGCGGAATACTGTATGGAAACTGGAGATCTTGAAGGGGCTGAGTTTAACGCATATAAGGCCATATACAAGGCCAAAACCATGGAACAGGTTTCGATTTTAATATGTTCCAATTTTACTATTGCAAGGGTGTACGTAGCAAAGGGTAAGTTCGATGAAGCTCTGGGGATTATGGATGATTTAAGTGCTGAAGTAGAGGCATGCAACAGTCCTATTCTCAACAGTGCATTTGATGTGTGTGCCGGCTACATAGGAGGTATAACGGAAAACGAAAATGGTTTTATCAAATGGCTAAGGTCTGGAGATATGGAACAAAGCGAGGTATTGTACCAAGGCATGGGGCTTAATTACATCGTCTATGGGAAATACCTTTTGCTTAAGAAAGAGTATATAAAATTAGAGGTGCTCTGCGAGCAAATGCAGCAGGTTTTTTCAGTGTTTAACAACGTGTTGGGTTATCTGCATATGTATATATTGGTCGCTATCGCCAAGTATAGGCTGTATGGGTTAGAAGAAGCAAAAAAAGCAATTTATTCAGCACTAGATATAGGAAAAGCAGATCGTCTTATATTACCCTTTGCGGAATATGGTAGTTATATTCTTGAGATTTTCCAAGACTTTCAAGAAGAGGTCAACCAAGATAATGATTATTTTAACATGCTTATAGCCTGTACGACCCAGCATTCTGCCAATTTAAAGCGTTTGAAAAGTACAAAGTTGCAGGTCCCTTTGTTGACGAATCGCGAGATGGAAATACTCAAACATGTTCTAGAAGGAAAGACCAATCGGGAGATTGCCTCAATACTTTTTGTTGCTGAGGTTACCGTCAGAAAAAATATTACCTCTATCTACCGAAAATTACAGGTAACGGGACGGGCTTCGGCTGTCAAAAAAGCTCTTGAATTGAAAATAATGTGATAATTTAAAGAAAAGTATCGCATGCGATAATATATTGTTCAAGAAAACTCCGCTATGATTATTAATAGTAGAGTTTTTTATTGTTCTAAAAATTAAAACATAATAATAATTTTCGCTCTGAAGGGAGAGTATGTGACACGATTTTGAAAATCTTTAGATAAACTCCTTTCTTCACAATTGGTCTCGTCTTATAAACCTAATGAAGTGCATTAACCTCCTTTTTCTTCTCAGGGGTCATAGAAAACCAAATGGGCATATGTTATACTGCCTGACCAGATGTCCCGTCCTGGGCAGAATAAGTGTTTTTCTTACTCATACCTTTATTATCTTATCTTTTCAGTTCCGTGTCCAACCCCCTGGGGTCATTATATTCGAGAGGGATGAAGTGCCCTTGTTCCTTAAATTCATCGTCGATCATTATCTCAGAGTGGAGGTGTCATAGTGCCAAAAGAAACAGTGATTTGTTATCTTTCCTCGTTATTGTTCTATGGAATGGGATATTCCAATATGGCGGACCTCAATACTAAGCATATAAATACTTATGACGCTACTATATATGTAACGTTTGCAACGGCGTATTTTGTACTAACAATCTTCTTAGCTGTATTCGGATCATGTATTTTTCAAATTAAGGCGTTTAATACTAAAGACATTAAAATAAATGAGATCGAATTCGAAGTTAAGGCAGGTAGAGGATTTGCTAATAGAAAACGTGCAAGCCTACTGGAGGTAAACGATCGTTTTTCACTCCCGGAGTAATATATAGATTTGAAACGAAAGATGTCTTCCTAAGATTGACAAATTCTTAAAGCGCAAAAAATGCAATTCGAATAGTGCAGAGAATCAGAGGATAAAGAGTATACGGGATATTGTTTTTATCAAAAACACGAAAAAAGCCTATTATGAAAACACAAAAATCAGCTCTCATGCCTGATTTTTGTGTTTTTTGAGCTCTAGGTGTTCTAAATACTTTACATAGTAACACTTATGGGACCCCAAAATTAAATTAAAGATTTCATGGGCACTGGCGATCTCGTTTATTTCCTTTTCTCCTCGCAATACCTCCAAAACTCTCTCCGCCTTAAATTCTGCGCTAAATACTCTTTTCTTCATCAATAATAAACCTGCTTTCTTTAGTGGTTTTATTATATCAGGTTCATTATCATTTCAAAAAATCTTGTCGAGTTTTCCTAGACCATTATACTTCTTGGTTTGTCGATTTTTTT
>DOPS01000196.1:0-7292 GCA_003512645.1 Desulfosporosinus sp. | reverse complement strand
GATTAGGGAATCATAGACCTGCAAGGGCACACGGTCATCATCAAGAGATCCCTCCAAAGCAGAAGGATAATGCCGAGCTTTGGCAAAGAAAATGTCGGATTTTACACTTGAATTTAAAGTTGCCGCCCAGGTATTTCTTTGCTTATCATAAGTATGATAAAGAGTCTCAAAAGCCTCTTTACGAACACGCTGGTCATGACTCTCCATGAACTGTATAAAGTTTCCCTTAGTTAATTCCACAGATTTTCCAGATTCATCAATAATACTAGGGAACTTAAGGTCGGCATTATTGGCCATTGAAAAGATTGCCCCTGGTGCCTCCGCCAGTTCACTGACTTCTGCTAACAATCTTTCTTCCGTCGAACTGAGAATATGCTTTTTCTTGCGCAAAATATCATCCAGAGCATGCTCATAGATCCCCATTTTGGAGGAAGTAGTCCGGAATTCTTCCAGTCTTCCTTCTGGCATAGCTAATAATTCCGGGACAACATAAGATGCTGCACTACTGACCTTTACAGCTAGGGCTCCAGCACGGTCTGTCAACGCTTGATAGTGTGCATCTCGATTGTCCTCATCTCTCCTCATACGGGCATAGGCATAAACCTCTCCCATCCGCATACTTAGATCATCCATCCACTCAAAACACCCAATTAAAGTGTCAGCATTATCGGCTAAATGTCCTTCAAATTTATTCCCATCTCCTAAGAGTTTTTCGATCTGGGCAAATTCTGCCTCCCATTGATCATTATCGGAAAAAACGTCTTCCAAATGCCACTTTGTAGCCTCAGGAATTTCTGCTCTTGATTTCAGTTTTTGTTGTCCCATTGTTCTACCCCCTTAGAAATCTAATCTCCCTTATTATATACACACAGCTTAATAATTACCATTTCTTTGAATCCAGATGATACTTCATAGTCCCTTCTCGCCATCACGGCATCTTGCCATCACGACACCTTGCCATCCATGGCGGTGTTCTAATCTCGAACATCCTTGTTCGAGTCATGGCGGCGCTCTAATCTCGAACATCCATGTATCAGTCAGAGCGATGTTCTAATTGAAACGTCCTTATTTGCTTCTTAAAAACACATGCTAGGTTAATCTTGGCAACAGACGCCTATAGAAAAAAGAACCCTGTTACAGGTCCTCTACTCAAGATAAGATCAGCTATACTTCAGATAGAGTTAAAACTCCATCTGAAGTAAGTTTTCATTATCTAGACCTAACGATATGGAATATAAAAAAATCTGAGCGAAAAAACAAACGCGAATAAAAAATAGGATTATTAGACTTATCAAAGTGCACCTCATCTAATAGAAACAAGGGACTTGCATCAGAAACGGATAATTTCTCCGCTAATTCTTTCCCCGCTACAATCGGCCGAATGTCAGTCGAAGCATAGGCTATGCGAATTTCCTTAACTTCTTCTAAATACGTGAAAATCGAAGACTTAAGCCTTTCAACGTCTAGTTCCCCAACACTTGGAGGAAACATGTCAATACAATACACGGCAGGTACACCGTCCGCGGTCCGGACTCTTCGCGACTGATTTACAGGGGTACCTTCGCTTACCCCCAGTTTCTCCGCAACCCTAGCATCTGCTAAAGAACTTGTTAGTTCAATCTCGCTTGTCCCTGGGAGCATTCCAAGCTCTATTATGGCATCTGTTACCCGAAAAAGAACCTCTAGACCTGGCTTGACCTTTGGAGATGATTCCCCTCGCACGAAAGTACCTAGTCCTTGCTTCTTCTCGACAACACCATTCGATTCCAAAACACGTAGTGCTTCACGAAGGGTGTTGCGACTAACCCCAAGTTCCTTAGCAAGTTTTTCTTCATTAGGAAGTCGGCTATCGATTAGATATTTTCCTCGGCGGATTTCATCTAAGAGTTCCAAACGGACAAGATCGGAGAGGGATTTTCCGCTTTGTTGAATTTGTCCCATAACGTTCCCCCTCTGCATCTCATTTATTTATTTGGATCATACGGAATACCATCCGCTGCGGGTGGAGTGCTTCTTCCTACTAATCCAGTCAAGGCCAAAATCGTCAGCGCATATGGAAGCATCTGAATAATATTCGAGGGCACTCCACCTCCCTGCAAGACTATACTCAAAGCCATAGCAAATCCAAACAGTAAAGCTGCACCCAGCGAGCCAAACGGAGTCCACTTACCAAAGATCATTGCGGCTAGGGCAATATATCCCCGCCCGCCACTCATATTGACCTCAAAACTATTCAACAGGCCTAAGGCGAGGTAAACCCCTCCTAAGCTAGAAAGCATGCCACCGATAATAACCCCTAAATAACGAAGGCGTAGGACATTAAGCCCTGCTGTATCTGCTGCCTGTGGATTTTCTCCGACCGATCTGATCCGCAATCCTAAATTTGTATGAAAAAGAAAATAATGGGATGTGATTACCAGCATCAGCATTAAATAGACAACAACATTTTGGGAACCTAGGATTGGACCCACAAATGGGATATCACTTATTCCAGGAATAGTTAAGTTGGGAAGGGCTGGTGTTTCACGGGGTGTGCCGCCATATCCGAAAATCTCATTTAACATAAATGCTGTCAGACCAGCCGCAAAAATGTTCACACCCATTCCTACAATCACTTGATCCGCTCCGAGGTTCACCGTCACGTAAGCAAAAAGCGTTGAGATAAGAGCTCCCATTAATATAGCCCCAAGCAAGCCTAGCCAAGCGTTATGTGTATAATAGGAAAACAAAACACCGAAGAAGGCTCCGATAAGCATAATTCCTTCCATGGCTATGTTTACAACGCCACTACGCTCAGAAAAGGTTCCTCCCAGCGCAGGGAGAGCAATCGGAGTGGCCATAGCCAACGTTGCCGCCCACAGATCAGGTCTCGTCAATGCATCCCAAAGCATAATCTTTTAAGCCTCCTTGCCCGACGCTAGGGTTTGGCGTTTGCGCCAGCGTTTTTGAATCTGCACAATATCTTTTGTTGCGACTAAGAAGATAATGATCCCAGAAATGACTGCGGTCAGATGAGCCGGAACTCCAGAGACCAATTGCATGGATTGACCACCCGTAGACAAAGCCGCAAAGAAGATCGAAGCAAGAATCACGCCAAACGGATTATTGTTAGCGAGTAAGGCAACCACAATGGCCGTAAATCCATAGCCCGATGAGAAGCTATCATAAAGTCGATGCTGTACACCCAGCATTTGGACAGCACCCGCTAAACCAGCTAACATTCCGCTAATAAATAAGGCTAAGACCAAATGAAACGGAACATTGATTCCGGCATAGTTCGCAGCCCGTGAATTCAGGCCAACCGCCCTTAATCGATAGCCCAAGGTTGTCTTATAGAGCAACCAATAAACTATAATACATGCTACCACTGCAATGGCGAGACCCCAGGACAGTTGCGTCCGCTCCACGATCTTACCTAACGTCGCGGATGGAAGAATCACCGGGGATTGTGGGGTGAAGCCCGTCTGCATCATCGGCCCATTTTCAAGCATATAGTGGCTCAAAAAGATAGCAATGTAACTCATCATCATGGTAGTGATCACTTCGTGGGCACCCACAAAAGCCTTAGCCAACCCAGGGACAATTCCAGCCCAAAGCCCGGCCGCCAGCATGGCAACAATAATAGACAAAGAGATATGCAAGATAGGGGGAAGCCCATGCACGGAATAGCCTATCCATACAGCTGCCATACTTCCGATCCAATATTGACCCTCTGCTCCAATGTTAAACAATCCAGCCTTAAAAGCTATGGCAACACCTAAGCCCGAGAGGATTAAGGGAATAGCGTTGGCCATCGTGTTCGACAAATTTACAGTAGAGCCAAACGCTCCAGAAAAGAGAGCCCCATAAGCCGTCAGTGGGTTATGACCGGTCATGAGCATAACAACTGCACCGATCAGGACCGCAATGACGATCGCTACAAAAGGGGTAACCAATCCTTCTATCGTCTTTTGCATGTTTTACCCCTCCTTCTCTAAGTTTACACCAGTCATGAGTAACCCGAGCTGTTCACGTGTGACTTGTCCACTCGGCAGGATCGCCATCAGTCGGCCAGCATGAATCACACCAATCCGGTCTGATAAAGACATAATCTCATCTAATTCCAAAGAAACCAAGAGTACAGCCTTCCCACCTTGACGTAACTCTAAGAGTTTGTTATGAATAAACTGAATCGCACCGACATCTAAACCTCTGGTCGGTTGCGCCGCAATTAATAATTCAGGATTACGGGAAACTTCGCGGGCCAAAATAACTTTTTGTTGGTTTCCACCGGAAAGATTTCGTGCTAGGGCGTGAATCCGCCGTGGCCTAACGTCAAATGCTTCTGATAATCGTGTAGCGAAATCCTCGATGGGCTTCTTTTTCATTTGGCCTATACTAGCAAACGGTGCTTTAAAGAAGTCACGGAGTATGAAGTTTTCCGTCAGCTCAAAATCCATAACGAGGCCATCTAATTGACGGTCTTGAGGAATATAGGCAATCCCTGCTTTGGTTCTGCCTCGTACCGAAGAGGACGTAATGTCACCCCCTAAAAAGCGGATACGCCCACTTTTACAAGGCATAAGCCCTGTAATCGCTTCCACAAGTTCAAATTGTCCGTTACCATCAATCCCTGCAAGTCCAAAGATTTCTCCACGGTGAACTTGGAAGCTTACCCCTTTGACCTTCTCGTTACGGCCCGACGAGACGACTATGTCTTCGACCTCCAAAATCGGTTCTCCGGGCAATTGGGGTGGCTTAGACACTTGAAGGACAACTTCACGGCCAACCATCAAATTGGCAAGCTCCTGAGGAGTCGTAGACTTCGTTTCGACGGTATTTACCGTCTTTCCCGCTCGCATAACTGTGACTCGATCTGAAATACGCTTCACTTCGTCAAGCTTATGGCTGATGAAAATAATCGGAATCCCCTGTGACCGAAGACGTTCCATGACTTGGATTAATTCTTCCACCTCTTGAGGAGTAAGCATAGCCGTCGGCTCATCCAAAATGAGCAACTTAGCCTTACGATAAAAGACTTTTAAGATTTCAACACGCTGTTGAAGTCCGACGGTAAGATCCCCTACTTTGGCCTCAGGATTAATATCCATATGACACTGCTTGGCAAGTTGGCGAACAATCTCTACATTTTCCTTGCGTCGATAATGAATTCTACCCGGTTCCCCACCTAGAACAACATTTTCTGCAACTGTTAAAGCCGGGATTAACATGAAGTGCTGATGCACCATTCCAATCCCAGCTTCAATGGCCTGGCGGGGACTTGCGAAGTTTAGCTCCTGGTCATAAAGTCGAATACTCCCAGAATCCGGTTTATAAAGTCCATAGATGACTTTCATGAGCGTGGATTTACCTGCGCCATTCTCCCCTAAAATCGCATGAATTTCCCCTTCGCGTACATCAAAATTCACGTGATCATTGGCGATAACTCCCGGAAACGATTTCGTAATGTCTCTAACTTCTAAACTGGTATGCATAGTCCCCTCCATTAGAAAGGGATTGCTCATAAGGATATGAAGCAATCCGCTTGTCATTTCGTCCATCTACCAAACTTTCAAGCTCTTATTTAAAGCCTGCAGGCATTTCGTTAGAAACTTTGATTTTTCCATCTTTGATCTGTTTCGCAGCATCGTTAACCTTGTCAACAACATCTTTGGGCACTACCTTAATCGGTGTAGCAAAACTAACTCCGTTATTACTCAAATCAAAGAACACGTTTCCGCTTTTGAACTTGTCATCCATAACGCCTTTAATGATATCAAAGGTGGCCACATCCATGCCCTTTAAGGCACTGGTGATAACATTTTCTGGAGCTAAGTAGTTTTGATCTGCATCCACTCCGATAGCATAGACTTTCTTTTCTTTGGCCGCGTCAATAACGCCCGTTCCAGTTCCACCAGCTATTGGGAAGACAATATCAGCACCAGTTGCAATTTGCGAAAGTGCCGTTTGTTTACCGAGAGCCGGATCGTCAAACTTACCCGTGTATTTTAAGTTAATTTTAATATCGGGGTTAACACTCTTGGCACCTTGGATAAATCCTGCGATGTAATCGTTTACTGGGGGAATCGCCATGCCCCCGACAAGACCCACTGTGTTTTTACCCAAAGCATTCGGGATTCCTGGAGCTTGTTCGAGTAAGCCAGCCATCACACCGACTAAGTATCCGCATTGTTCGGTTTTAAACATTGCTGAAGCGACGTTTGGACGATCCGTAATGGATGAGTCAATAATCATAAATTTAGTATCAGGATAATCTTTAGCAACCTTCTCCACAGCGTCATGCATTAAAAAGCCGACAGCAATGACTAGGTTGTATTTATCTTGGGCAAAACGGCTGAGGTTGGTTTCATAATCTGTCATTTGTTTAGACTCTACAACACTCTTTGTAACTCCAAGGTCTTTTACAGCCTTTTCTAACCCTTTATTCGCTAGGAAGTTAAAGCTATGGTCATTAAGTCCACCCACGTCCGTTACCAAGCCAACTTTGAATTCTTTTTTAGCAGGTTCGGTTGCCTTAGGAGTCGGTGTTGTGTTACCACATCCTACAAGTGCAACGGCCAAAATAAGCACAATGACTAAGCTACCAATAAACCTTGTTTTTCTCATAATTTTATTTTCCCCCCATTAATTAAATATATTTAGTACTATGTTCATTTCAAAAAGATTGACCTTATTCTCACCCCCATTCAGTTGTAGGACGTCGAACAACTAGTTAATTCCAGTTTATCAAGTATTGAGACAATATACAAGATTTTTATATTATTCTTAGAGGCTTCCCGTTCCTAGTTAATAATATTCTTTTTCAGGAAATTAATAACTGTAAAATGCTTTATAAACAAAGCGAAACAGGCAGCGTACGTTCCACTGCCTGTTTCATCCACCTTGTCCACTATCCCCTTGGAAGGTTCCCCAACCTTCCATATACAATTTTACATGATCCCTGTTCCCTTCGCAAGTATTTGTATCGTTATGTAACAAGTTTTGTACTGAAGACCTATGTAGTGAGGAAAACCATTATCCTCCATTAGAATTGATTATTGATTAAACTTGCCGAGAATCCCTATCTGTATTATTATAGTATAAAAATTATTTCTACAAGATCAATACTCAGCGTGCTCTGTATGTCCATACATGTGACTAGGAGAGGTTCTGACTCGTCCCTAATATGATCGAACAGACCTTTTTATACTAGTCAGAAAGTATAACTTGCGTTATATACTTTCTGGAAGCATAAGTGCAACTAAGGCGGTCGCCTGCGCCAAAGCTTGTCGCCAGCCAAGTTTTCTTACGAA
>DOPS01000084.1:0-3032 GCA_003512645.1 Desulfosporosinus sp. | reverse complement strand
GGGATAATACTCATAAATGACCCTCTTTTTAATGTTTACGTTGTTCAATATAATAGGCTAGTTCCTTTAGGAAGCTCGCTGCTTCGCCAAAGGGCTGCAAAGCGGACAACGCTTCTTTAATTTGGGCATGCAGCTGGTACTCTGCCCCCTCTAGTCCTAGTAAAGAAACGTAAGTCGCCTTATTCTGACGCAGATCACTGCCGGCTGGTTTCCCGAGAGTATCACTATCTCCGACCACATCTAAGATATCATCTTTAATTTGAAACGCTAACCCCAAGGCCTGAGCATAGCTAGTCAAGGCCTTAAGCTGATCCTCCGTGCCCCCAGCCAAAATCCCGCCAAGCCGTGCAGAAGCCGTGAGTAAAGCACCTGTCTTAGCTTTATGAATCTCTTCAATCTCGAGTAAGGTTAGGGATTTTCCTTCAGCAGCAACATCCGCTACCTGCCCGCCAACCATCCCGACTTTTCCGGCGGCAAGCGCAACTTCTCGAATAACTCTCAGCTGCCTCTCAGGTTGACCGAGTTTAGGATTAGCCAATAATTCAAAAGCATAGGTTAATAACGCGTCACCAGCAAGAATGGCGTTGGCCTCTCCGAAAACCTTATGATTGGATAATCTTCCCCTCCGATAGTCATCATTATCCATGGCCGGTAAATCATCGTGAATTAGGGAGTATGTATGAATGAGTTCCAGCGCGATAGCAGCAGGTACTATGCTTTCTGGATTACTGCCCACAGCCTCTGCAGAAGCTAATGCTAAAACAGGTCGAATCCGTTTACCTCCCCCAATCAAGGAATAGTACATGCTTTGATTCAAGACATCCTTTTCCCAGGGTAATTGAGCGAGGGTTTGTTCAATCATGCTGAGATAGCGTTGAAAGGTTTCCTTAAACACGCGGTTCATCCTTCCATATCAAAACTGGCAGGTCTTATCTGCAACTTTCCGTCTGGACCTTCAAGCAGAATTTCCATCTGTTTTTCCGCTAGATCCAAAACATTAGAACAATACTGAACAAGGCCAACCCCCTCCTTGAATAGGCTTAAGGCTTTTTCCAAGGGAAGGTCCTTTTGTTCAAGAGTCTTAACGATTATTTCTAAATTTTGAAGCCCTTTCTCCAAGGTTAGGGCTTCAACTTCCTGCCCTTTGCTATCTGTCGGCGTTTCCTCAAAGACCAGTACCTCTTTGAGAACTATTTCCTCTGAGGGTTCATTAAAGAGGTCATCGAGCCATTTGTCTTTGCTCATGGATTTAAAACTCCTTCTCTAACACTTCGCAGCGCAAACTTCCTTCTCCTAGGCGAACCCGTATCTGCTGATGACACTCAACCTGCTCCACTGAACGCAGGAGGTTCCCTGTTTGATCATAAGTCAAAGAGTATCCTCGACCTAAGATAGCCAAGGGACTCAGGAGGTTCAGCTTGGCAGCGAATAGGTTTAGTATACCATTTTTATCCGCCACAAATCTAGTCATGCCTTCCTGAAGGCGCATCTGTAGTGTATCCAAGCGTTGCCGGTTTTGATCAATTCGCCATAAGGGATCTTTAAGTGGCCCCTTATTAGAGATCCTTTCCAGAGTCTGACGTTTTCCCTCGATTAGGGTTCCCATTGCGCTTTGAAGTTGAACACAGAGTTGGTTGACTTGAGACTGCAAATCCTGCAAAATAGGCACAGACAGCTCAGCGGCAGCTGAAGGAGTTGGCGCACGCAGGTCTGCCACATAGTCTGCGATGGTCACATCCGTTTCGTGTCCTACTGCAGAAATAACGGGTATCACCGACTCGGCAATGGCGCGGGCCACTACTTCAGTATTAAAAGCCCACAACTCTTCCAGTGATCCCCCACCTCGACCGACAATGATAACATCCACTGTCCTAGAGCGGTTAAGTCGGGCGATCGCCTGAGCCACTTCTCGAGGCGCTGCTTCTCCCTGTACGGCTGCAGGCGCTAAGACCCAAGACATCTTGGGATGCCGACGTTCCATAATGTTTAAAATATCTCGAATCGCCGCTCCCGTCGGACTCGTAACGATCCCAATTCGTTGAGGATAACGAGGGATCTTTTTTTTGCGAAGGGGATCGAATAGCCCTTCCCCAGCAAGCTTTATTTTAAGTTGCTCAAACGCTAAGTAAAGTTGGCCTAATCCACTCGGTTCCATCTCTTCTGCATAGAATTGAATCGTGCCTTCGCGCTCGTACATACGGATATTTCCGCGAATCATCACTTTTAAGCCATCCGATGGGACAAAACGCACGCGTTCAGATCGGCTTTTAAACATCACCGCCTTAAGACTTGACGACTCGTCTTTTAGGGTAAAATACCAATGACCGGAGGCGCGATGGTTTTTATAGTTGGAAAGTTCACCACTGATCCAACAATTTTGCAGATCCACTCGGTCCTGTAGAACCCAGCCAATCTGGCTGACGATCTCAGATACCGTCCATATCTTTGGCACAAACTTCACCTCAATGCCTATCATAACATAAAGAAAAGTGGGGAGCTAATCGATATTCGATATTCGATGATCGATGTTCGAAGTCCGAACCACGAGTTAGGCGGGGGGGGGCTTTGAAGGAAAATAGAAATAAGAGGCAAGGAAATATTTTTCCTCACCCCTTATTTGACGTTCGATATCCTATGTTCAAAGTCCAAGGTTCGAACCACGAACCACGAGTTTACATTCGACTCTGCACAACTGCTACGGTCTCAGCACAAATAATAGCGGCTTGTTCGAAGAGTCGAGCACGTTCAGCTTTAACTCGCTCTTGATATCCTGCGTCTTTAATTCCAGGAAGGTTAATATCGACGCTGAGCATAGCAGACTTGAGCGCACTCTCTGCTAAATAAGCGGATACGCCAACATCACTGATGGCACCTTTGTTCCCGATGGGAGCTAGTTTCTGAGCCAATTGCAATACTCTAAAGCAGTTTTGGGAAATCCCGAGGGGAGTATCTGTCGCCGAGACTAAGACCGCTTGCATTTTCTCAGTGCGTACAGCTTTTTCCTCGTCCGTGCCTTTTGGTAATTTTAGAAC
>DOPS01000273.1:598-10954 GCA_003512645.1 Desulfosporosinus sp. | reverse complement strand
TCTACCGATATCTAAGCGCTTATTTGCTGACTTTGAGAAGCAATATACTCAACTTGATAAAAATAAAAGAATCATTTTAGTCTGTCATACAGGGCCAATGGGGGACGCTTCTGGTCAGTTCCTCAAAACAAAAGGTTATGAACAAGTTTTACAATGGCTGAGGCAGAATCGTCAAAGAGGATGGGGGAAGTTTCCCGGTGACAAACCGGATGAAGAGATAACGAAGATCGTCGGAATGGTTCTTCATGGGAGTCAAGGAGGGTGGAGAGCTAAGATTCAGCTTTTATCTCAGGCACGGCATTTTTCTTATATGATTTTATCACTAGGAGAAAGGGCGGTTCCCGGTCTCGAGGGGCCAACGCCTGAAGAGATCTTGCTTCCGACCGTTCTCGAGGATAGGGTTTTAGCTAAGTTGCCACTCTATGGCCGACCGGTTGTAATTGCGGCATCACTTCTTGCCTCAGATTCTCAAGAGGGAATTAGGAAAGGGATTCAGTACCTTCTGGAAACACAAATGCCTGACGGTTCCTGGTCAGAGGATATTATTGTAACCAGTTTGGCTATCCTTGCGATCAGACGTCAGAGTAGCTATCCTGAACGAATAGAAAAAGCAGGACGGTGGCTGGTTCAGAAGCAATATCCAAGTGGCGGTTGGCCTGCATTTGATCAACTTAAAATATGGGCCGTGGGTTGGGCTGTTTGTATCTTCGGAGAAACGACTCAGAGGTTAACAGATATCCCTTGGCTAAATCAAGCGGTAGATTGGTTAAAGCGGGGGCAGAACGCAGATGGTAGCTATGGAAGCACTCCTCCGTTTACGCATCCAGATTTAGATGATACGGCGGTTGCTTTGATCGGTTTACATCAAGTTGGGGAAGAGAATCATTTAGGAGTTAACCTCCTCAAGCAGTTACAAAATACCGACGGAAGCTGGGGAACATTTCCCAGTTTTCAAGGCATACCTCCCCATATTTCCTCGGAGTTCCCAGTATATATTCCGAGTGTTGACGTAAGTATTCATGTACTAGAAGCATTATGGCGACGTTCACGTTCACAAGATGAACGAATTTGGCGTGGGTTGAATTGGATTTTATCTCAGCAGGACGATCAAGGTGCATTCCCGGCATCTTGGTTTGAAGGGCCAGTTTATAGCACAGCACAGGCCTTAGAACTACTCAGCAAGTGGAAGTTTAGTTGGGAACGATGGAACACCGCACGCCGCATTCTAGGGGCAAGAAAAAAAGGCCTGGAATTTCTTATAAAAGCACAGAAAAATGACGGAGGCTGGGGTTCAGTTGTGGAGACCGGTTTGGCCCTTTCCGGGTTATTGCGATATACGAAAGTTGTTCCTAGAGATGTCTTCGATAAAGGAGTAAGAAACCTTCTTTCAGTCCAGAATAGCAATGGTTCATTTGAACCTTCTTACCAAGGAATCTACGCCAAGGGATGGAATTATGAAGAACCTCTAACAACAGCCCTGACAGCCATTCGTGCCTTACAAAGGTATCGACAAATTTACAAGGGATGATTTTTTAGATATTAAAACGGAAATATCGGAAACAACCCCCCAATCGCTTTACATTGTTTGTAAATTGCTTGGGAGTTAAATATTAATATTTAATCACAAAGTTATAGAAATATCAGAGAAAAACGAGACAGACGAAACAAGTTTATATCATTCGATACCTTCTCATATTGTCTTAATAAAAGGGCATGCTATGCTTTAATAAATGGGGAGGTGCATAAAATTGATTAGCGAGCTTATGATGCGTATGATGAATCCGGTTGCAGATGATATCTTCAGCACCATGCTTACCAAACAGTATAATGATAACCCTTTAGTCATGATGACGATTATGGAAAAACTGACACTTAGAGCGATTGCTGAGGCCGGAATCCGGGCGGAGACAGGGAAACCGCTTTCGAGGCCGATAGGTAGCCCCCTGCGGCTTTCACCATGGGAAAAGGTGCTGTTAAATGGGCGGCAACTATTTGAACATCCGACTGCTGATGAGAACAGTATTCAAATGCAAGTGACGATAGGTCCCAGAGCCAAAAAACCACTGAAAATCGACATGCCGATTTTGCTTACGGGCATGTCTTATGGCGGATCTTTAAGCCTAAAATTAAAAGAAGCTATCGGCAAAGGTACGGCTATGGTCAACACTGCTACCAATACCGGAGAATCTGCTGTTTCGAAGGAAGAAAGGTCAGCAGCTAAATTTCTTATCGGTCAGTATAATAGGGGAGGATGGTTGAGCGATCCTGAGCAACTGAAACAGTTAGATGCGATTGAAGTTCAGTTCGGTCAGGGGGCCTGGGGAGGTGGAGTAGCTTCAACTATATATCCGGAAATGATGGATGAACATTTACGCGAGGTGTGGAAAATCAAACCTGGGCAAAGCACCGGTGTGAAAGCCCGCTTTCCCAATGTCAACACACCTCAGGATGTAATAAACCTTGTTAACTCACTGAAGCAGCAATATGATGTACCTGTGGGAATAAAGATTGCTGGGACTCACTTTATCGAAAAAGAGTTGGAGGTAATCGCTCAGACCCAGGCAGATTTTATCACTGTCGATGGTCAAGAAGGTGGAACATCTGCTTCTGCACCTACATTAGAAGACGATCTGGGTTTACCTACACTTTTTACATTGGCTCGAACTGTTAATTGGTTAGAACAGCAAGGAAAACGGCAACAATTCATAATACTTGTAGCCGGAGGACTTCGAACTCCTGGTGAGTTTTTGAAGGCTTTAGCACTGGGAGCAGATGCAGTTTACATAGGGTCTATTGCATTGATGGCCACTTTACAAAGTCAAATGAAAAAAGTTCTTCCTCAGTCACCTCCTCCACAACTAGCTTTATTTGAAGGCAAGTTTAAAGACCTCTTCGATTCTGATGAGGGCAGTCAACATCTAGCTAATTTCCTGAAGTCGTGTACTGCGGAAATGGTCATGGCTTTACAAGCAATGGGCAAGACCAACATTAATCAACTGGCTAAAGAAGACCTTGTAAGTGTTGATCCAGTCCTTGCCAGAACTCTAGGTATTGGATATGCAGGGGATGCTTTATATTTACAATAATCTCGAAGGCTATGCAAAGTTCGCCAAATTCGTTTTATTCCCGAAGAAGCCCCCTGAGTATTGATTCAGGGGGCTTAACATAAGAATCCATTTGGAATCTTCAGTGGTGGAGTCGAGAAAGCTGAACAGGAGACACGTGAAGATATAGTGGGAACAGTTAAAGAAAGATTCAACAAATCAAGAAAAATTAAACGGTAAACAAGGATCGCAATGGCATACATTCATTTCACTGAAGAGTTTGGGCTTTATTTGTATCAAAATCAAAGATGAAGTCGATAATTGTTTCTATAGTTTTAGTACAAATATTTGAAGCATAGATAAGATCGTTGCGATAGTCTTCATTTAAAGAATATTCCCAGAGAACTGCCTCAATGAAGGATTTCAGGGTGTCGTTTTCTAAATAACTAACGGGTTGGAGAGATAAAGTGGGGATAGTAAGGATATTTTCAGCTGAATGGTTTAGGTTTTTCTCATATTTTATATGAGGAAGCATCATCGAAGAGTTATAATGCCATCGATTATAATGCGGAAAGCAAAAAAAATCACATAAAAAATGACAAACAATTCCAATGTCTTTGCTGAATTTATTACGAGTCTGTTTATTGTAAAATACAGAAGGCGATGTTTTACCTAATGCAACAATTTCGTCGATGACAAAATCCAGACTTTCATCTTTATAGTGGGACTTTAAAACCAAGCCAGGTACAATATCAGGCTGAATATTTCCCCAGATAAAGTAGTTGTACTCTAATTTGAAATTGGAGTTTTCTTGAACCTTGTCATAAATTATGGTAGATAAAATTTTATGAGTATTAATAATCAATTCTTTTAACACTTCCTAATAATTTATTGGGCAGTGTATTAATAGCAAAAGCGATAATTCTTATTGATTTTTTTCATTGATTTTTCAATACCATAATATGGGATGAGCGGCGTGTCCTGTGAATGGTTTAGGATCTTCTAATAATATTGACGTCTTATAATTAATTCAGGATTAAACCCCACGCTATGCGTGGGAGATCCGAATAGGAAGTACCGATGAACATGATAAAACAGCCCTCTTCTGCTATACTGACGAAGGTTACGCAAGCCAAAGTCAGCAGCAGAGGAGGGCATCCAAATAGATAATTCGAGTTTATCACATACGAAATGGAATGCACGTACCACAACAACATTTAAAATTTGCGTGTGCGCACAAACTCAGCGAGTTCTCTAAGAGCCTTGCGAGTTGGTACCATAGGGAGATCCTCAAGATATCCTCAAGATATCCTTTAGCTTTATTCACATAAAGATCAACCCAACGCATGGATTCATTTATAGCACCGGATTCTTTGATCAAGCTTATTGCTAAGTCTACCTCCGGATCAGTCTTATCTTCCTTGCTAAGGAGTTCGTAAAGTTTTTCGCGTTTCGGCGAGAGCTTCAGTGCAATGATCATAGGTAAGGTCATAATACCCTGACGCAGATCTCCACCGATTGGCTTGCCTAGTTCTGATGCTTCAGCCGTGACATCCAAAATATCATCCACTATCTGAAAAGCCATGCCTAAAGCATGTCCATAGGCACCCAAGGCCCAAACCTGTCTTTTCGGTGCTCCACTTATAATTCCACCCAAACGGCAGCTTGCTTGTATTAGTAATGCCGTCTTCCGCTTAATTCTGTAGTGATATTGTTTAAGACTTTGCTGAGTATCAAATGATGACTTGATTTGCTGAATCTCACCTTGGCACATTTCAATACTAACTTCGGCTAAAATTCGTGATACTTCAGGATGGTTGATCTTGGCAATGAGTTCAAGTGATTTAGCAAGTAAATAATCGCCGGTATGGACTGCTACTATATTTCCCCACTGAGCTTTAACTGTTGGACGTCCTCGCCGTGTCATTGATGCATCAACGACATCATCATGAACCAGAGTTGCCATGTGAATAAGCTCTAAAGCCACGGCAACAGGCAAGAGCTTATCCAATGAATAACCATAAAACTTGCCTGCCAAAAGAGTAAAGGCAGGCCGCAAACGCTTGCCTCCTGCAGTAAGCAAATGAACGGATGACTCATTGAGAATTGGAAAATCCGTCGCAACAAATTTCTGTAGTTCTGTTTCCACTTTCTGAAGGTCGGAATTTATTTGGTTGAAGAGCCAAAGTTGTTTCAAAACCGGTTCACCTGCTTGCATCCTTTTATCCTAAGTTTTCTGGATTATGTCTTGAAAGGGTTAGAATTTAAAAAAGAACGCCTAAAGCTTTAATTGCATAGGATGGCTGAGAACATAATATGCTGAAAATTAGAATTAGATGACTAATACTTATTCTTCTCTTGATAGGTCACCCCCACTTCCCTTGCTCGAATCCTCGTATAAAAGAACAGTTGTCGGAGGGTTAATTTAAATTACTTCTTCAGTTTTGCCACGAGATTACTGATAAAACCTTTGATTCCACCTTTTTGGGGTTCTTCCCAGGCAGGTTGGACGGGCATTTGTCCTCCATACACTTGGTTATATCCCTGAGGTGCGTACCCTTGGGGCGGATAACCTTGGGATGGGAATCCTTGCAACGGGTAACTTTGGGTCGGGGGCATAGGCTGCTGTGGCGCTTGCTGCCCGAAGCCTTGAGGTGGATAGTCAGGTGCGACGTAGCCCTGAGTCCAAAAAACTACTGGAACGTGGGGTATTTAAATGACCATAGAAAACTGGAAATTCAGTTAGTATGGTCACATCAACAAGATGCGCGCAGGATAACGCATACCCCATGCAGCCGTCGTGCCTGTGAGCAGTGTGGACAAGTCAACCCCAAAGCATACTTCAAATTCAACTTATCCAAAGCCTTTTGTGGTGCCTGGTCCCAACGTTAATCTTACATATTCTTCGGCTCAGAAAGTGTGGGGCAGACAAGACGCTCATAAAAAAAAGAGAGGCTTCCCAAGAAGTCCTCTTGGAACAAAAAATATTTAGTTAATCTTGTATCTAATTTCTAGCCCGAAAGTCCTGCAAAAAAATAGTGCGATATCCTTAGTGGCAAGGGAGTAATTTCAATATCAGCGTAACCGGTTTGGAGAAAAAGTTCCCTGATCTCATCCTCTGCTGGTAAACCCTGAAATCCTTGGTTACAAGCTAAGAAGAAAATCATCAGGTTTTGCGGTATCTGCGTCCGAAATACCCGGCTGGAAAAGGTTCCACTTTCCCGCAAGGCAGTTAATATCCCTATTTGCCCCATAGGTTGTAAAACTCTTTTCAGATTGTTCAACAAACTGACTCTCTGTTCTGGACTAAAGTAATAGATATTATTGTTTAACAAACATACATCAAAAGTACCTATATCTTGGCTAAGATTTAAAGCATCACCACATATAATTTTCAGACGATCACCTAATGGTTGAGAATTCCTTTGTGCCCTTTCGGCAACAAGAGGGTTAATTTCGATGCCAACTCCCTGAAGAGAAGGAAAACGCTCAAGTAGTTTATTTAGATATAATCCTTCTCCGCAACCTATATCCAGGACCCGTTGCCATTTGTTCTTTTGACACTTGTTTTTTAAAAAGGGCCACACAAATAGTTCGGAAGCCATGGATACTTTCGATATTAATTCATCCTGCATTTCCGAATCGAAGATGATTTTCTCTGATTGCCCGGAGATCAGTTCTGGTAATCTGGAGAAAGCGGGGCTCCAATGAACAACGAACTCCTTATAGAGTGCTTCCAGTCCGTGAAAACGATAAGTTTGAATTAATTTGCCTAATTTTGACGTCTTATATGAAAGTTTGTCTTTGGATAATAAATCATGGCAAAAGGCTTGTTCCAACCAATGGTCTAATAGTACTCTGTCCCAAGTTGGATGTGATTCCATTAGGTCTTCTAAACATTTCAGCTCGTCTAGTTCATTCCATAATTCCAGTTCAACCGGTCTGGATTACCCAAAGGAACCCCAAGTTTTCCATTATAGAAATTGTTCTACCCAGCAACGCTAACATTCCTGGTTCCAAATAGTTCACTCCTTTCGCAGACCATGCTACAGTTTATTAATAAACATTTTAATTATGGCATGGGATTGGGCCGTTTTATTTCTATCCTTCTCATGTGAATACGTAAGAACGTAGATTATGTGGGCAGTAGAGGGGAAAAACGCTCTAGACGTAAAGACCAAGAAGCCAGATTTGAGATGAGAAAATCCCGTACTGCCCACATCTGAGAAGCCTGGATAATTGACTCATCGCCTTCAAACTGGTCCCATCTCATTTCATGATTATTTGTGGTGAAGCTAATAACACAGTATGCTCTCTTACTTATCCGTGTTATTATTTGCCAAAAAATAATTTTGACGTTAAAGTAAGTGTTTATTTTTGTTTTCCACGAAGCGTTTCGTACAGGTAGGGTAATGGCAATTCTAATAGGAACACACCTCTCCGCAGTGGAATATATTTCCGATAGGGAGGTGTTAACTGATGTTATTTCGACCTGGGAATATCGGTGCCGTTACTGAAGCAGGAGGAACTGATCTAGCGGGGGAAGGTTTTCTGAACCAGTCTCGCCCAATGCCGATGGGAATGCAAAAATTCTTAGCTAAAAAAGGAATCACTTCTTCTAATCAACTATTCGAATTGACGAAATATGCTCCTAGAATCTGTTTTAGAAGGCTTCGTTAAGACAGCAGAAAAGCGGCTTAAGTCAAGACTTAGGGCGCTTTTCTGCTAGTTTATGATTACCATCTCCTTTTGTATCCAAACTAGACTACTTGTTTGGTAGACTATGTGGAATTATGTGGAAGACAGACACTACTGGTTTACCAATAACATAAATAGTAGGGATAGATGTAATCCATACTGAATCGTTGTACGTTGAGCATTAAGCGATCTTTCTAAGGAAGCAGGCAGGAAATGATTGAGGTTAATGAACTGACCAAAGTTTATCGCGAAGGACGAGGAATAAGGAACATTAGCTTTCAGGTCGATCCTGGTACAGCGTTCGGATTTCTCGGCCCGAATGGAGCAGGGAAGACCACGACCATCCGTCTTTTAATGGGGTTTTTAAAGCCGGATTCAGGACGAGTAACGATCAACGAGTATGATTGCTGGCGAGAAAAGACTGAGGTGAAGAGGTTCGTCAGTTACCTTCCGGGTGAACTTCATTTTATTGAGAACTTAACAGGGGTTGAATTCTTAGATCTTATCGCGGGAATGCACGGCGAATATTGTCTTCCAATAAAGAAATACCGAGAATATTTTGTGAGTGCCCTCGACTTAGATTTAAAAATACTCATTCGTAAGATGTCTAAAGGGATGAAACAGAAGTTGGGGATCATTTCGGCATTGATGTTGGATGCCAGTGTGCTTATCTTTGATGAACCGACCTCTGGCTTGGATCCGTTAATGCAAAAAGTGTTTATTGATTTAATCCTAGAGGAAAAGAAAAAAGGGAAGACTTTATTTATGTCTTCCCACCAATTTTCAGAGATTGAGCGTACGTGTGAGCAGGCTGGGATTATTAGAGAAGGGAACCTTCTAGCCGTTCAAAGTATTTCTCTGCTTAGACAAGCCGAGTATCAAACGTTCGAAGTTGAAGTCGAAAGTGAGAAGAATGTCGAGCTTCTAAGGCAGAGTCAGTTAAATATAACCCCTATTCAGGGTGGCTGCTTCGTCATCCGGGTAGTGGGTGAATTGGATAACCTATGGCTTGCTCTCGCTCAAGTTCGTGTCAAACGTTTTAGGCAACGTTCGCTGGAGTTAGAAGAGGCTTTTATGGATTTTTACCGGTAATCGTCGAAGTTTGACAGAGAGCCATAGTTGTAGATTTAGGTGGGGTGAAAACTATGAATAGGGCATTGTTCCGGGCGATGTTTAAACAGTATCGAAAGAAAGTAGCCGTTATTTCAACAGGAATTGTTCTCTATGAAGGACTTTTAACCTGGGTTTACCCTGTGATAGCTAAAAATCCTGCGGTTACGGAGATTGCGCAGTCTCTCCCGTCTACGGTAAAAACCGTGTTCGGGGTCCCAGAAAATGCACGGACCGATACCTTTGAAGCCTTAATATCGGGACAGTTTTTTGCAAGGATTTGGGTAATGATCATGGCCTTATATGGAATAGAAACCGCCAATGCTTTACTTGCAAAAATGGCGGATGACGGATCCTTAGCCTTTCTTTTATCCACACCGGTCTCACGAAGTGAGATTATTTCAACCCAAATTGGGGTTTTGATTAGCACAAATGCTATTCTCGTAGCTGCTATGATCTGCGGAGTCTATTTCGGCACCTTTTGCTCAGGGATTGAAATCGAACATGGGCGTTATATAGACCTAGGTCTCTTAGGACTTTCCTTTTTCACGCTGATAGAAATTTATAGTCTTTTTTTCTCAGCTTGGTTTGCTGAAGAAGAACAGGCTTTAACGTATGCGATGGGCTTAACGCTGGCCTTTTACGGCCTGGATATTGTTGGAGGACTGAGTGACAAACTATCCTGGCTAAAAAACCTCTCGCTCTTCCAATGGTTTCAGCCGCAAGAGGTACTAGAGGGAACAACAGACCCACTATGGCCCATTATAGGGTTTAATGTCGCTTCAGCAGTCCTTTGGTATTTGACAAAAAAGGTGTTTGAGACAAAGGATCTAGCGATTTAGTTGGGTAAGCATTTCTTAGTAAAATAGTTTATCGTAGCCAGCATAAATGAAGAAAAGAGTCTGTTCGCTGAAAAACGGAAATAGTGGAAGCAAGGCCCCTCAATATTTTACTTTCTGTAAAATATTGAGGGGCTATTTATGAGTTTATTGTGTTTAATAACCTCGGAAAGGTCCTCCATAGCCGGGATAGCCACAGCCGGAATAACCATATCCGGGATAACCAGGGCCAGAATAACCGTAACCTGGGTACCTCGCCAACCCATTAAGCCAGTAGGGCCAGGTATACGCCAAGCCGAGTGTCGGCATTTTAAAACCTCCTTATGAGAAAATCTAATAGCTGCAGAAATTTAGAATACAATTCCCAAGGCGATAAGCAAAAGAATAATCACAGTGACAATTGCTATACCTGCACCAACACCATATCCGCCTGCACCAGCAACTCCAGCACCGAATGCCATGTTTATTCCTCCTTCTTTTCAATTAGTAAAACTTTTTAGCTTATAATCTTAAAAGATGACACCCAAGGCAATTAAAATCAGAATTGCGATGGCAATAATCCCTACGCCGACACCAGCTCCGCCGTAGCCACCAGCTCCACCGTAACCACCGCCATAGCCATTAAAAATGCGGTCATAACCACCATATCCACCGTAACCACCCAG
>DOPS01000273.1:0-536 GCA_003512645.1 Desulfosporosinus sp. | reverse complement strand
CACCGTAACCACCCAGTCCGCCAATTCCATACATAAACTTTCATCCTCCTTTTAGATTAGTTATTAAAGATTTTAGAAAGAATCACCACTGCAAAAAACAACCATGATGCGATAATTGACTCGTCGCTTTTAAGAAGGTCCCATCTCCTTGTATGATCAACTATGGTGAATCCATTAACACAATATGCTCACTTGTCTTTTATTTGTTATAATTTACCAAAAATATTACCTTAACGTTTTAGTAAGCGTGTCCTTTTGGTTTTCCAGAAGCATTTTGAACAGCTGACCTGGGCATATCGGTGCCATGCCTGAAGTGGGAGGAACTGATCTAGCGGGGGAGGGATTTTTGAACCAGTCTCGCCCAATGCCGATGGGAATGCAAAAATTCCTAGCAAAAAAAGGAATTACTTCTTCTGATCAACTATTCGAATTAATGAAATTTGCGCCTAGAATCAGTTTTAGAAGGTCCCTTTAAGAAAATAAAAAAGCAACTTAAGTCGAGACTTAGGTCGCCTTTTGTGCGCCGGGCAGTTCTA
>DOPS01000276.1:7148-7342 GCA_003512645.1 Desulfosporosinus sp. | reverse complement strand
CCCAGTGTAACAAAACAAACAGCCTTTCTTGGTTCGTCGTTCGTAGTACGTGGTTCGAAGATCGCTGCATGCGTATTAACCTGTTCAACTTCTTGAGACATAATACTCCACCTTCTTTAACGTGGTTCGTGGCTAGTGATTCAAATAAATCTGCCCTAGAGACAAGACGGCGCACATAAATGTGCCGTCTCCCA
>DOPS01000276.1:5573-7074 GCA_003512645.1 Desulfosporosinus sp. | reverse complement strand
CAACCGAGCCAAGGATGGCGAGTCTGGCGGGTATCCCGCTCCCCACAGTAGGAGCTTGAACGGTTAGTTTGCTCTGCGTCGTAGGCACCGAGCGCTGTGTCCCACAAGTCCCCTACCCTAAATCCCCATAATGCGCCAAAACCATCGTGAGCACGGCCAAGGCCGCCGTTTCCGTCCGAAGAATTCTCGGACCCAGTGAGACACTTTGAGCCCCCAGCTCCTCTTGCGCCCAAGCAACCTCGGCCTCCTCAAACCCTCCCTCAGGACCAATCAGCAGGGCAATAGGGTGCTCAGGATCCATCGTTTTAAGCACGGAAGCTAAGCGCTGAGTCTTTTCTTCTTCATAGGGAATAATCCACTGAGTCCCCTCAGGTAATTTCTCCTTCAGATTCTTCCAATCGCTAACCTCAAAAATTTCCGGTTCCTGCACCCTATGCGACTGTTTCGAAGCTTCCGAGGCAATTTTTTGCCACCGAGCGACCCTGTCCAGTGCTTTACTTCCCTCAATATGTACAATTGAACGCTTAGCTCGCAAAGGAATAAGCCCTATCATGCCCAGCTCAGTCCCTTTCTGAATCACCCATTCCATCTTTTCCCCCTTGGAAAGTCCTGCCACTAAATAAACAGCGGTATGGGCCTCTACATCAGGCTGATCTGTACTAAGAATCCGACAAGTGACACTTTTGTCCTCGATCTTAAGGATGACACTCGTATACTCTCTCCCGGAATTATCATAACCCACAACCAAGTCTCCCGGCGAAAGCCTAAGCACACGGACAAGGTGCTCTCGCTCCGAATCACGTAACCAAAAAACATCGTTTCCAAGCTCTGTAATTTTAAACCGATTCACGATTGGCCCACCTCGCTCGAAATAAAATCCACCCAGAATCCAAAATGCGTTCAATAATCTCGAGCCCGGCTCCCTCAATGGCTTCTTCCACTTCGTCGGCTCGATTATCAATAATGCCAGACGCTAAAAATTCGCCATTGGGATGCAATATACGTTTTAAATCTGGAAGTAAAATTAATATAACATCTGCAATAATATTGGCAATTACGACATCCGCTTGTCCCGTCAGTACAGTGCCTAAATCTCCACGAGCCACTCGAACTCGATCGTGCACACCATTTAAGTCCACGTTTTCTTGGGCTACCTTGATTGCGACCGAATCAAGATCCACCGCCTCGACCTTTGCCCCGAGTTTGGCAGCAGCAACGGCCAAAATTCCAGAACCAGTCCCCAAATCAAACACAGTTTGCCCCGGCTTAATGATGCCCTCCATCGTCTTCAGACACAGTGTAGTCGTCGGATGGGTCCCAGTTCCAAAAGCCATACCCGGGTCAAGTTCAATGACAATATCCCCAGGCAAAAGCTCTGCCTGCTCCCAAGTTGGCTTAACCAAAATATGTTTGCCAATTCGAACCGGTTTAAAATAGGCCTTCCACGCCGTTTCCCAATCAACTTCCTTCAGCGTTAGCCCTTTAGTCTGAATAACCCAAT
>DOPS01000276.1:0-5506 GCA_003512645.1 Desulfosporosinus sp. | reverse complement strand
CCTAATTGATAAAAAAGATCGGCAACAGCTTCTTCTCCATCGGATGAAACTGTTACCGCCACTTCACGCCAATCCATGTTTATACTCCTTTTTAGCCCATCGCATCGCGTAGATTTTCTTTGAACTTTTCAAACAAAGATTTTTTGCCCATTTGTTGTTGTTCGGAAGTTACTTCGCCGAATTCACGTAAAAGCTTCTTCTGTTTTTCATTCAGCTTGGTCGGTGTTGTCAAGACTGCTCGAACATGCTGATCCCCGCGGCCACTGCCTCTACGATGAGGAATTCCGTGTCCTTTAAGCCTAAAGATTGTAGCAGTCTGTGTCCCTTCGGGGATTTTCATCTTAACCACTCCATCTAAAGTTGGAACATCGATTTCTGCCCCCAAGGCCGCCTGGATAAAGGTAATCGGGACCTCACAATAAACGTCATTTCCATCACGTTCAAAGAACTTATGTGGTTTGACCTGCAAGATGATATAAAGGTCTCCCGGAGGCCCACCTTTTGCTCCTGCTTCACCATCCCCACTGAGCCTTAAATTTAAACCATCCTCCGAACCTTGAGGAATACTGATCTTAATTGTCTTGACCTTACGGACTTTCCCTTGTCCATGACACGATGAGCATGGGCTACTGACAGTACGCCCTTCTCCCTGACAGGTAGTACACGTTCTCGCCGTTTGGATTTGACCAAATGGGGTACGCTGAGTAACTTTGACCTGCCCGCTACCATGACACTGAGAACACGTCGTCGGATGCGTTCCCGGCGCAGCACCAGAACCCTGACAGTCCGAACAGGTTTCGTCCCGCGGAATCTGAATTTCCTTTTCGACCCCAAACACCGCTTCTTCAAAGCTCAAGGTCATGGCATAGCGTAAGTCTGAGCCCCGTTGTGGACCACCGCGCCGTTGCCCGCCGCCTCCGCCAAAGAACATATCAAAAATGTCACCGAAGCCTCCAGCATCTCCAAACCCACCTTGGCTAGGATCAGCATGACCGAATTGGTCATAACGCGCTCTTTTCTCCGGATCCCCTAAAACTTCATACGCATCGGCGACTTCCTTAAATTTCTCTTCAGCAGCTTTGTCCCCCGGGTTGACATCCGGGTGATATTGGCGGGCTAACTTTCTGTACGCCTTTTTAATCTCCTGTTCACCGGCATTTCGCTCGACCCCGAGCACCTCATAGTTATCGCGTTTCATGATTTCCCTCCACACTCCTGCTTAACCCATTCCACTGTAGTATCAAAGTACTATAGTATTATATGACCGCTCGCCTTCAAGCACAAGGAAATATCCATTTTTATGGATTTTAATTTGCTTTTCTACAAATAAAGTCGGGCACAAAGGCTTAAAAACCTTTGTACCCTAAGACTTATCTCAACTATATATCAAAGCCAATTTCAATCAAATCCTTGATAGATTTACGAAGCAAAGCTTCGCTACGTGTTGAGAACGAAGTAATTCAACACCATTTCCCATCGTTGCCACCTCAGTCCTCGCCCTACTAACCCGACTCCCGTCGGCCCAATCTCTCGTCGACCCCAAACAGGATGGAGTGAACTTGCGGAGCGAATCCATTAGGCAGAGTCGCGTCAATCACGCTTAGATTACGAGGCGCCAGCGTGGCACTGGTTCACATTCAGAACAGCCCAGAGGTTTGCCAACGCTCGCCTCGTGATCAAGCGTGATAGCGACGGCGCCGTGGTGAGCGGAGCAATTTCACTCCATCCCTCTTTATTGATCCTTCTTCACTTCAGTAAACTCAGCATCTACAACATCATCATCTTTTTTGACCTCTTCGGCTCCAGGTTGTGCTCCAGCATTCTGCTCTTGAGCCGCTTTTTGTTGATACATTTTTTCAATATAAGGGTGAAGAACTTTGTTCAGAGCTTCAATTTTAGCATTGATCTCTTCAACACTATCACCGGCAGCAGCAGTCTTCAGATCTCCAAGCGCTTTATTAACGCTTTCAACTTCTGCAGCATCTCCCTTACCTTCAAACTCTTTCATGGTTTTTTCAGTTTGATAGGCTAACGAATCCGCCTGGTTCTTAGCATCGATCATTTCTCTGTGTTTCTTATCTTCTTCTGCATGAAGTTCAGCATCTTGCTTCATTTTTTCAATGTCTTCTTTGGAAAGACCCGTGGAAGAAGTAATGGTCACTTTTTGTTCATTTCCAGTGGCCACATCTTTGGCCGAGACATGAACAATACCATTGGCATCAATATCAAATTTAACTTCGATCTGTGGAATACCACGTGGAGCAGGAGGAATTCCTGTAAGTTGGAAACGTCCGAGTGTCTTGTTGTAACTCGCCATTTCCCGCTCCCCTTGAAGCACGTGAATATCAACAGAGGTTTGATTGTCTGCAGCTGTTGAGAAGGTCTGGGATTTCGTGGTTGGAATCGTGGAATTTCGATCAATAATCCGAGTAAACACTCCGCCAAGGGTTTCAATCCCTAAAGACAGCGGGGTGACATCCAGCAAGATCATGTCCTTGACTTCGCCACTGAGTACGCCCCCTTGAATAGCTGCACCCATTGCAACTACCTCGTCTGGGTTAACCCCTTTGTGTGGTTCTTTTCCACTTAACTTTTTGACAGCTTCTTGAACGGATGGGATACGAGTGGATCCGCCGACAAGAATGATCTGATCGATTTGATTCCAGGAAAGCTTAGCGTCTTCAATCGCTTGACGTGTGGGACCAAGAGTAGATTCCACAAGATCAGAGATAATTTCTTCAAATTTAGCTCGAGAAATATTCATATCTAAATGTTGAGGACCTTCTTCGGTCATGGTAATAAACGGCAAATTGACATTGGAATTGGTCACTCCAGAAAGCTCAATCTTAGCTTTTTCAGCAGCCTCTTTTAAACGTTGGAGAGCAACTCGGTCTTTAGAAAGATCTGCTCCATGACTTTTCTTGTATTCTGCCACCATATAGTCAATCAGACGCTGGTCAAAATCGTCGCCGCCTAAACGATTATTCCCGCTCGTGGCTTTAACCTCAACCATTCCTTGACTTAATTCGAGGATCGAAACATCGAAGGTTCCGCCGCCTAGGTCAAAGACCAAAACAGTCGAGTCATCCTTTTTGTCAAGGCCATAGGCAAGTGCAGCCGCAGTAGGCTCGTTAATGATCCGCAGTACTTCAAGTCCAGCAATAGCTCCTGCATCCTTTGTTGCTTGACGTTGGGCATCGGTAAAATAGGCAGGAACAGTAATAACGGCTTGGGTAACAGGCTGTCCAATATAGGCTTCAGCATCCGTTTTGAGTTTTTGGAGAACCATCGCCGAAATTTCTTGAGGACTATAGGTCTTATCTTCTATCTTTACTTTATGATCTGTACCCATATGGCGTTTAATGGAACTGACGGTTTTGTCCGGATTGGAAACAGATTGCCGCTTAGCCACCTGTCCGACGAGTCGCTCGCCAGATTTAGAAAAACCTACTACAGATGGAGTTGTACGATTTCCCTCCGCATTAGGGATAACAACTGCTTCTCCACCTTCCATAACAGCTACGCAAGAATTTGTAGTACCTAAGTCAATACCAATAATTTTACCCATTGTTTTCTTCCTCCTTATAACTAGTTCGAAACTTTAACCATACTTGGACGTAAAACTTTTTCTTTTAGGTAATATCCCTTTTGTAATTCGTCTACAACAGTATTTTCAGGATGCTCTTCTGACTCCACCCGCAGCACTGCGTCATGAAGATTTGGGTCAAACGGTTGCCCGACGGCTTCAATCGCCTTGAGACCCTCTTTGCTAAGAGCCGTTTGCAGCTGACGTAAAATCATCTCCACCCCTTGTGAAAAAGCTGCGAAATCAGGATTGATTTGAGCGGCACTAACTGCTCGCTCAAAATTGTCTAAAACAGGAAGCAACTCCCCAACCACACGTTCAGACGCATATTTTATGATTTCGGTCTTTTCCTTTTGGGTCCGTTTTCGATAATTATCGAAATCTGCTTGCATGCGTAGCAAATGATCATAATGTTCATCTGCTTTAGCTCTAGCCTGGATAAGCTCCGTTTCTAAGGTTAGAATTTTCTCCGGAGGGCTCATATCCTTGCTATCCAGACTATCTTCGTCGTGTATGGATTTCTCAGATTCATGTTCTTGCTTATCTCCCAAATTATCTTCGTCGCTACTTAGCTCTCGGCCTCTGAGAGTATCTTCTCTCATTCGCGCCATGCATGATCACCTCTCATAACTTAGTCCCAAAATTTATATAAGAATGAACCTAAAAGGCTCAATCACCCGCATATTTGATGTTTTTCGTCACCGCCTGCGTTTCGTCAGGACATCCGTCAAACTACGCGTCATAAAATCAACAATTGCAATGACCTTAGCATAATCCATACGTGTTGGACCGAGCACCCCCACCGCACCGATGGTTAGACCATTGACTCTATAAGTAGCAGAAATGACACTACAATCCTTAAATTCCTTCAAGCTATTTTCTCCACCGATCGTGACATTTAGTCCCTCTTGGTCAGGATGTAATAGTTTTTTAAGCGGCTCATTTTCTTCGAAGAGTTTAAATAACGTTTTAACCTTCCCTAAATCCTTAAATTCAGGTTGATTTAACATATTGAGGGTCCCCCCAAGACAGATCCGTTCCTCTCCTTCGCTATCGTCCAGAATGGCTCTAAGCATATCAAGAGTATTATCAATCAAAAGCCTCTGCCTTGACAATTCGCTATAGATTTCATGCAGCATGCTGCGTTTAACTTGATTTAAAGAGTACCCACGCATTTTTTGATTAAAAACTTCAGCCACTTGTTGAAGCTCTTCCGCTGTTTGATTCTCCCCGACCTCAATAATATGATTTTCAACAGCACCATTTTCTTTCACGATGACCATAATAACCTGCCCCGGTTGATACGGTAGAAAATGCAATTTCCCAAACGTACTTTTAGCCTTATGAGGACCAAGGACAAGACTCGTCAAATTCGTAAGCTCAGACAACAATTTACTGGTATGGGTAATAACTTCTTGAATCTCATGGATTCTTCTCGTACTTTCTCGCTCAATAAATTCTTTTTCTTCATCATTAAGGACCTTAGGATCCATCAGACAATCTACAAAATACCGGTACCCCGCATCGGATGGAATCCGTCCAGCGGAAGTATAAGGTTGTTCGATAAACCCTAAATCTTCTAAATCCGCCATCTCATTGCGTATCGTCGCAGAGGATACGCCAAGATCAAATTTACGCGCAATCGTACGAGAACCAATCGGTTCAGCGGTAGCAATATAATCCTGAACAATCGCCCGTAGTATTTTGCGTTTTCGTTCATCCATTTGCATAATGCTTTCCGCCTTTCCAAAACTGACTACTAGGGACTCACCCGAACATTATACGCCTCAAGTTCATCGTCCGGGTTCGTTGTTAGCACTCTCTCTTGATGAGTGCTAACAGTTGATGTCTTCACATTACCACTTCATTTTAGCTTTGTCAAGAATCATTTTAACAAAATACCTAGAGAGTTTTAGATAG
>DOPS01000049.1:7587-17812 GCA_003512645.1 Desulfosporosinus sp. | reverse complement strand
TCCAGGGCCGATGATACTTGGGGCATAGCCCCTGGAAAAGTAGGATCCACACTGCTGGAGTCTGCGTTCTAAGTCGCAGTGTGGCGATAGGCTCACCTTCGCCACGAAGTGTTTCTTTGGGGCGGGTGGCTCGGCGATACTCTCCACTGGAGACTATCGTGCCTATCGTATCTTCAGGTAAACAAGCGAAAGGCCTATCTCTACCTTATGTGATAGGCCTTTCGTTTGTTGATGAAAAGAATACCTTAAAGCAGGATTTAAAGAAAGTTTATCGAATAATACATATCAAGAGTAGACCGTCGACAGTATTTCCTGATTCTTAGTATTCCTTTTCCATGACCATGCTTCCCTAAGTATTGAATAATTGGGTATAGTAAGGTAAGGTGTATTGTCGATGAGAGGAGAGATTTCTTGGCTAGTGTTATTAAAAATATGCCGTTCCATTTGCAAGTTTATCAGATTTTGCGGGAGTCAATATTAACCGGAAAGTTTCGACCCGGTGAACGTTTACTTGAGCTTAAATTAGCGCAGGAATTAGGAGTAAGTCGTAGCCCGATTCGAGAAGCTCTACGCATGTTAGAGCAAGATGGACTTGTCAATACCATGGATAATGGAACGGTAGTAAACCCTATGGAAGTAGAAGATATTGAAGAGATTTATCAATGTCGGATTGCTACAGAACCGTATGCAGGCTTCTTAGCTGCGCTGAAGATTAAAGACGAAGAAATTGCGGAGTTAGAGCAACTGGTAAACGAGGCTGAAGTGGCCTATGATCAAAAGGAATTCGAGCGAGTGGTGGATTTAAATACCGCATTTCATGATCAAATCGTCCACATCAGTGGAAATGGGCGACTTAGTGAAATCGTTGATAAGATTCGATCTCTAAGTATCCTGGCTAGGAATACAGAACTTAAAGTGTATTCCCGTCCACGGGATTATCTCGATGAGCACAAGCAAATTGTAAAAGCTCTTAAGGAAAAAGATGCTCACATTGTTGAAAGTGTTATACGTAAGCACATTGAAAATGATTGGAAATATTATTCAAACCAGTATCAGGCGGCCTTAAATCACGAAGAGACTTCTAAGAAAAGAGTCTAGTACAGGAGTGGAAATCATGAAAAGCGTGTTGATTAAGAATGGTCGTATCATCACTGCATCAGATCAATTTCAAGGAGATATTCTCATTCAGGATGGTAAGATTGCTGCGATTGGTAAAGATCTAAAGGTGCAAACCGATGAGGCCATTGACGCAACAGGAAAATATATCTTCCCTGGGGGTATTGATGCTCACATCCATATGAATGTTCCTTGTAGCGATGGAAGTATATCAGCTGGTTATGATACAGATTCAATTGCCGCGGCAGTTGGAGGAACTACGACGATACTAGACTACGTGCTCCAAGAAAACGGCCTTTCCCTCGAAGAGTCGGTAAGGCATTGGTCAGAGAAAGCCAAACTATCAGCCATTGATTATGGATTTCATCTCATTATTACTCAAGCGAACGATAAGACCTTCAATGAACTGAATCTTCTTGTGGAGCAGGGAATCACATCGTTCAAACTGTTTATGGCTAATGACATAGCGATGACGGATAGAGAACTCTTTCGTTTTATGAGCGAATTCAAAAAGCTAGGTTGTAAGGCCTGCATTCATGCTGAAAATAAAGAGATTATTTTGGCCTTGCAAGAAAAGTACGTTACCGAAGGTAATATCTCTCCGAGTTATCATGCCAAAAGTCGCCCAGAGCCCTCAGAAATTGAGGCTATTAACAGAGCAATTACTTTATCTGAGCTCACTGGTTGTCCGACTTTGATTGCCCATATAAGTACGACGAAAGGGCTAAAACTTGTTCAAAATGCAAAAGCTAGGGGGATTCCTATCCACGGAGAAAGTTGTCCACATTATTTGCTTCTTTCTGAAGACAAATATGAATTAGAAGGTCATGAAAGTGCAAAATATGTACTATCACCTCCCCTTCGGAATAAAGAGAATCTTCAAGGTTTGTGGAGAGGGGTATTGAACGGTTCGGTCGATATTATCTCCTCTGACCATAACGGGTTTAGTTATACGAAGCATAAACAACTAGGAAAAGAGGATTTCCGAAAGATTCCCAACGGAGCACCAGGAATAGAGCATCGTTTTGGCTTAATCTACCACTATGGAATGGAGAAGGGGTTAGATTTATCCCGATTTGTTGAATTAGTCTCTACGAATCCCGCGAAAATTTTTGGACTCTACCCGCAGAAGGGAACCATTGCTCCGGGAAGTGATGCCGATCTGGTTCTTTTCAATCCAGAAGCTGAACAAGTCATTACCGCAAAAAGTCAATATCAGAAATCAGATTATACTCCTTACGAAAAAACTAAGCTCAAGGGGAGCGTAGACACTGTTCTGTTGCGTGGAGAGCCTATTGTTCATCAAGGGACATTCGTAGGTGACCTTGGTAAAGGCAACTATCTCAAAAGAGAAAGATTTTCTACATCTTTGCAGAAGGTGACTTCAGCGGAGATTTAAATTTATTAAGTGAGAAACTTTCTGAATGAAAAATCCTAGAATAATAGTTTGCTGATTAGGAATTAGTAGAAGTTGAAGAAGTAAAAGGGGTACGACAAGGGACTAACCATCAGGGTTAGTCCCTTGTGTATTATGCGCCACGCATGGGGGTGGAAAGATCAGTCTAAAGTGCTAATTATTACTGTCTAAAAAGATTAAATAATTCGAATAGTAATAGAGGAGTTTTTAAAATAATGGCGAATTAGTGTAGTAAATAGACTGTCGACAATATACAGTCGAATGAATACAGATCAAAAAATTTATGGACGGAGGAATTTAATTATGCTTAAAACTATGTTTGATCCAACAGAACAGAAGAAAATTGGAATGCTAACACCCTCTTCAAACACTGCACTTGAGCCAATTTGTTCAAGAATGGTTTCCGGTCTAGAGAATCAAGTCACAATGCACTATTCTCGTCTTGAGGTAACGAAAATTTCACTTGAAACGGATTCCTTATCTCAGTTTGATCTCGATCCATTTCTTCGTGCAGCAGAATATCTGGCTAATGCAGATGTTGATGCTATAGCTTGGAATGGTACATCCGGTGGTTGGGTGGGCTTCGAGTTCGATCGAATGCTGTGTGAAAAAATCACTAAAGAAACGGGTATCCCTGCGACAACGTCTATGCTAGCCATGCTGGATGCATTCGCGGAAAACGGAGTTAAGACCCTTCATACGGTTACTCCTTATATTCCTGAGATCGATGAGCTAATCATTAAGCAGTATGCAAAGTGTGGATACGAAGTCATTCATAGTCGTGGTTTGAATCAGACGGTTAATCGTTCCTTTAGCCTTGTTACTCCTGAGCAAATTAAACAAATGTGTAAAGAAGTTAGCGTAGATCCTGCTGACGGTACAAGCATTATTTGTACAAACTTAAGATCAACTTGGCAAATCGAACAACTTGAGAAGGATTACGGCATCACTGTTTATGATAGTACAGCTGTAACCGTATGGAAAACCCTTAAGATGGTGGGAATTGATCCTAGTATTATTAAAGGTTGGGGCAGATTGTTTCAGGCAAAATAAATTATACGAGGAGGAAGTTAATAATGAAACGGACTAATGTGCGTTATTTGATTTTAGGTATGGCTATGCTCATGTACTTTATTACGTTTATGGATCGTGTAAATATTTCTGTTGCGGCACCCTATATTTCTGAAGAATTTGGATTGAACAAAATTCAGATGGGCGCAATTTTTAGTGCATTTACGTTGAGTTACGCTATATTTCAAATGCCAGGGGGATGGTTAGGTGATCGTTTCGGAGCCAGGGTCATCCTACCAATCTTTGTTGTCTGGTGGTCTGCATGGACAGCATTTACAGCTTTGGGTAAAGGGTATACTTCTTTATTATTGCTCCGGTTTGGATTTGGTGTCGGAGAAGCAGGGGCGTTCCCTGTAGCCCAAACCGCACTCTCAAGATGGTTACGTCCTGAAGAGCGTGGCTTGTCACAAGGCCTTCTGCAAAGTGCTACCCGTATCGGTTCAGCCTTTACCCCGCCGCTAGTCGCATTGATTATTGGTTGGGGCGGCTGGAGGATGGCCTTTATCGTTTGTGCAGCTTTAGGTATTGCTTGGGCTATCGGTTGGTGGATTATATACCGCGATCGACCCGAAGATCATCCTTTTGCAAACAAAGCAGAAATCGATTATATCTTAAATGGTAAGAAAAAATCCATTGATACACCTAAAACCCCATGGAGCAGAATCCTATCTAGTCCAAGTATCTGGGCATTGTGCTTAAGTTATATGGCCTTCATCTATGTTACTTATATTTACTTCAACTGGTTCCCTACCTATCTTAAAGACGCACGCGATTTCCCCTTGTTAAAAATGGGTTTATACGCAGCTCTTCCTTTTCTTGCGGGAGCTATTGCGAATACTCTTGGCGGAATAATCTCTGATAAACTGATGAAGAAAACAAACGGTAGCAAATGGGCTCGTCGGATTATTCCCTTAGTCGGTTCCATTACCCTCGCTTTCTTTATGGTACCTGGAGCGCTGGTTGAGAATAATGTATTGTCGGTAATTCTATTATCCTTAGCTTTAGCTTCTTCGGAGTTTGGTATTGGAGTATATTGGGCTTCTGCCTTAGACATTGCTGGCCCCCATGCGGGAACTGTTTCTGGGCTTATGAATACTTTTGGAAATCTTGGTGGTTTTGTGTCGCCCTTAGTTTTTGGATATATAGTCCAAACTACCGGTAATTGGGCAACACCGTTTCTAGTTGCATCCGTAGTATCTATTGCAAGCGCCTTATTATGGCTTATGATTGACCCAACCAAAAAGATATACGAAGAAATTCAGGGCTAGAAATATTAGAAATAAGGTCAATTTTGGGGTAGGTGTTGCTCGGTTTATCGCCCGCTTACACCTATTCCCTATTATTTTAAGGAGACATGTCTATGGAACGATATATTCGTTTTAATCATAATAATAAGATTAGGTATGGATTGCTTAAAGGAACTATGGTTAGCGAACTCCTAGGTGATGAGTATCCTGATTTTAAAGTTTCTGGAATAGAGTACGAACTTTCCACAGTAAAGCTATTAGCCCCATGTACTCCTACAAAGGCAGTTTGTGTTGGCCTTAATTACAAGGATACAATTTTAGAACCTGGAGCCAGGTGGCCCGTGGAACCTCTTTTATTCATTAAACCTTCAACAAGCGTATTAGACCCAGGTGAAAGCATCATCAAATGGCCAATGACAGATGATTTAGCCTTTGAAGCTGAATTAGCAATTGTTATAGGGAAAAAGGCACATCTTGTGTCTGAGGATGAGGCCCATAAGTATATCTGGGGATATACTATTGCTAATGATGTAACAGCGAAGGACCTACAGAAAACGGATGGACTATGGGCTCGCTCAAAGTCATTCGATACGTTTCTTCCCTTAGGACCATGGATTACCAGCGGAATTGATGCTCACAATTTAATCATTACCTCCTTTGTCAACGGTCAACCAAAACAGAAGGGAAATACTGCTGATTTAATTTTTGGAATCGAATACCTTGTAAGCTTCATTTCTCACATCACGACGTTGCTACCTGGAGACGTTATTTTAACGGGTACTCCAGGAGGATATGGTTCATCCTTCAACGTAAATGATGAGGTTGAAATTGAGATAACAGCGATTGGTAAGCTGACCAACCACTGCAAAAGATGCACTGAAATTTGGAATCGTGAGCCTCGTCATGAATCTATACTGAGTGATACTAATACTAGTGTTGCTGGCGAGATGGAAATTGTAGTTTAAAGCAAGTGACTACCTCTGTGGTAGTCTTTTTTATTTATCTTAACATCTACTGAATGTTACCTCGATAGTAATTCATGGTTGCAGCTACGGCGACACCTTGAGCGTGGTTGCCGGTTTAGCCTTTTTGGAAAAATCCAGGGGTTGGAATGTAACTTTTGAACATGGTATACTATGGTTTATGAGATAAGGGGGAGGTGTTTCCAATGTATGCTTTAGCTTTTGAACTGCAATTTGAAGAACTAAAAAAACACTATGGGGATTGGGATGAAGCAAATCTAGAAATAAGGCGAGAACTTGAAGCTCTTGGTTTTGAATGGATACAAGCAAGCCTTTATATTTCTAACAACGAAAATGATTTAATGAATGTGTATAAAGCGATAAGTAAACTTCGAAGAATTGACTGGTTTAAGAAATCGGTCAGGGATGTTAGAGCTTTCGAAGTTGAAGACTGGTCAAATTTCACAGAATTCGTAAAAATAGATTAGGTAATTGATGAACAGAAAAACCTCTAACTAAATAATGAGAGGTTTTTCTGCTTTTTTATAGTCATTTCTTTAGTAGCTTAGGTCCCATGATCATTCCTCTCATTATTTTTGTGTTAGTAGTATGCCTTTTGACCTTCTTTGTTATCAAGATTCTAAAATCAGTAAATAATATTGGAAGATAAGAAATCGTGAGGGAGGTTTTGTTGTGAAGTATAAATGTCCGAAATGTAAGACCGAATACAGTAGCATAGCCTGGGATAGCGAAACACTAAAGGCTAAAGGACAGAACAAGATCAATGATTTTAGTGATGATGATATTGAATCGATCGAGATGCAAATCCGTAACTACAGTTATATTTGTCCTGGGTGTGGGGCAGAATCAGTCTTTGGTGTCGAAGGATTAACTTAATAGATACTCATCGCTTGAAATCAGCTTACAATTGATATCAGATCTATCTCATGATAGTATCAATTCATGTAGTGTAATTTCGGGATACGCTGGTAATAAGGCGGGATGTGTTTTGTTAATAGATCGTGAGTAACTCAATATAAATATATTTAGGACTTGGACAGGATAAAACTGCCAAGTCCTTTTAAGTGCACCAGAGAAATACCGATACAAACACTGTCTGTTCTTGATGCCTAAAAGTGTAGATTAAGTACCTCATTAATTTCATTTTCTAGCCTGAAACCGGGAAATATCATCCCCTTGCTTTAATTCACTTTGAAAAAAGTTAAAGAAATATGGGATCTAGTCTGATAAAATATCTATAGTTAGCTAAAACATAGATATTAAAATAATTGCAAATGAGGCCGTAAAATAGTGAGATTTTCAAAAGGATTTTTTTTATTTTTTATTTTAATAATCTTACTTTCTGCATGTTCAGATGCTTACGCAAATAATAAGCAAGAGGCAGAAAACGGGGTTTTGGATTTAAGGGATTGGGACAGCCAATTATATGGAACTATCCAGCTTGATGGTCAATGGGAATTTTACTGGAGCCAGTTTTTGACTCACAAGGACCTCCAAAATGTAAAACCTGACCTTTTCGCAACTATACCAGAATCATGGGATGGATACGAGATTGATGGGATAAATTTGCCGGGTCAGGGGTATGCAACCTACAGACTTCATATCAAGACTAACCTTCCAGAGAATACAGCACTGGGTCTCAGACCGTATGTATTTTCAAGTGCTTACAAGTTATACATCAATCAAACATTGGTGGCTGCCAACGGTGAAGTGGCGGTCGTACCAGGGGAAGAAATTGGCGAGTACAAACCACAGGCAGTTTTTTTTAACGTGCCTGCCAAGGAGTTTGATATCATTATTCAGGTTTCCAATTTTCAATACGCAAGAGGTGGTTTCTGGTACAGCATGTCTATGGGGACCCCAGAAAAGATTCTTGACCTTCATGACACTCTCCTGGGGAAAGAACTATTTCTGATTGGCGGACTGTTGGTTATTGCTATGTTCAACCTAGCAATTTACATCTTGCGAAGAGAATTGAAATACGCCCTCTACTTTTCGGGCGTTTGTCTGTTCATGGCGATTGCCTTGGATATGGTAGGACAATATGTTCTTGTGCGATTATCGAGGGCGTTGGGGATACCCTGCGCAGAAACTTAGAATTTGAAGCGGTCGGAAGCACAATTGTTAGAATCATGCGAGAACTTTGTTAATTTCAAGAACCAAACTAAGGCGAGGTTAGCTTATGAATAGGAAAATAGAAAATCGATTCTTAGCCAACTATGTCGTCATGTTTATTATCTCGACCATGATCGGGATATTTGCATTTATGCTTTTAGGATTTGCGAACGATTTGATAGCCAAGACTCTTGTAAAAAATAACTATACAGCACAAAACCTTATGATGGATGATTACAAAAGTATCGACACAACATCGGTGGTTGACAAAGGTGGCGGTGTGCAGGTCATTAATACCAATTATGAAGTTCTATATTCGGCAGGGATAAACACCCTTTTAAAGGATAAGCTGACCACAGAGGAGTTCACGGAATTTTTGGTCTTGAGTAAAAGTATGGGAATCCCCTATAGCTATAGTATTGAATACAATGCTAAAGAACAGTTTTGGCTGGTAGTGACATTTCCGACTTCTATCAGAATTGACTTTGCCATCGTATACAACAAAGAATTTGCTTCGGTAGATAAACAAAATGTCGTTGGTTTTCTGCTTGCTGTAATTCTCTTTTATTTATTACTGCTTGCGATTAGTACCGTAATCTATTCAAAGATTACATCCATTGGTATAGTTAACCCTTTGAGGAAACTTTGTAACAGCGCACGACGCCTGAAAGATGGCGACTATACTGAGAGAGTTGACCTTAATCTGAAAAATGAATTTGGAGAATTACAGGATACATTTAACGCAATGGCACAGCAAATCGAAAAGGAAATATCTTTAAGAAAGCAGTCGGAGGAAAACCGTAAAAAATTGGTACTTGATATTTCCCATGATCTTAAAAATCCTTTGGCAAGCATTATGGGTTATGCAGAACTTTGGGGTAACAAACTAGATCTATCCATTGAGGAACGGGACGTCTACATAAAGATTATCTATGATAACAGCCTACGAGCAAACAATTTAATTACGGATCTGTTTGAGTTATCTAAAATGGAAAGCTCAGAATTTAAACTATGTAAAACCAAAGTTGACGTCTGCGAATATGTAAGAGAGGAAATGGGAACCGCTATTCCAATCTTTGATAAGGCTGGCTTCACCTATGATTTTGATATCCCTGAAGAAAAGATATTCGTAATGCTTGATATTATGCAGTGAATAGAGTGTTCCAAAATCTTGTTGCTAATACCGTGCAATACAATTTAAAAGATACGAAGGTAAGAATGCGCTTATGTGAGCAGGGCGATGAAATAGTAATTGTCTTCGAGGATAATGGGATTGGAATACCGGCAACGATTGCTAAAGATATATTTCATCCCTTTGTAAGGGCGGATAGTGCAAGAAATTCACAAACAGGCGGAACGGGCTTAGGGCTGGCAATCGTTGAGAAAATCATAGTAGCACATGGCGGGAATATCAGCCTTAAGACAGAAGAAAACTTTGGGTGTAAGTTTTAAATATATCCGTCATCCTCAGTATACCGGTCTGCTGCTTTTATCCTTTGGAATGATGGCAGAGTGGGCAACCTTACCAATGCTTATTCTGTATCCGGTGATGATCGGTATGTATATACGCCTGGCAAAAAGAGAGGAAAAAGATATGCTTGTTGAATTTGGGGATCAGTATAGGGCGTATATGAAAGAGACCAAAATGTTCATTCCTTTTATTGTGTGACAGATAATGATGGCTGGACTAGCGTATTAACTTTGTTAAATACGTCAAACTATGAAGGAACCTTTGCGAAAAGCACCGAAACGATATATCTGGAATGGGTTGAATTTCTGGAAACGAATTATAGTTAATTCTTTCACTCATTTTTTGTCGTTTTAATTGATTATTTGGAGTGGTTTAGGTATAATTTGCATTGTTGAAAAAGTCATTTAGGGGGGTGCTGAAATGGGAAAAGCTTTGATTATCGGCGCAGGTGGAGTTGCCAGTGTTGCTATTCATAAATGTTGCCAGAATCTAGATGTATTTGAAGAAATTTGTATTGCCAGCAGAACGGTCGAAAAATGTGAAGCGATCAAGAATAAGTTAGCTGGAAGTGCCACAAAAATTCTTACGGCTCAGCTTGATGCGGATAATACAGACATGGTCATTGACTTGATTAAAAGCTTTAAGCCCGATATTGTCATTAACCTTGCGCTCCCGTATCAAGACTTGACCATTATGGATGCCTGCCTCGCTACTGGGGTAGATTACCTGGATACTGCGAATTATGAGCCACCTGATCTTGCGAAATTTGAGTACAAATGGCAGTGGGCGTATCAAGAGAAATTTG
>DOPS01000049.1:0-7548 GCA_003512645.1 Desulfosporosinus sp. | reverse complement strand
GATATTGTGGATGCCAATGCAGGGGATCATGGCTATCCTTTCGCTACAAATTTTAACCCTGAAATTAATATTCGCGAAATAACCGCGAATGGAAGGTACTTTGAAAACGGCTCTTGGGTCGAAACTGACCCTCTCTCTGTGAAAAAAGTTTACGATCTTCCGGAGATAGGCCCCAAAAATATTTATCTTATGTACCATGAAGAATTAGAATCCTTAGCCATTCATATCAAGGGAATTAAGCGGATAAGATTTTGGATGACGTTCTCTGACAATTATCTTAATCATTTACGTGTCCTCGAAAATGTCGGCATGACTTCGATTGAGCCTATTGATTTTGAGGGGCAAAAGATCATTCCTTTGCAATTTTTAAAGGCTGTGCTTCCTGATCCCGCCTCCCTCGGGCCCAGAACTAAAGGAAAAACGAATATCGGATGTATTATGCAAGGGATTAAAGACGGCAAGCCCTTAACCTATTATGTTTACAACATTTGCGATCATCAAGAATGTTATTCAGAAGTCGGGTCGCAGGCTATTTCCTATACAACGGGAGTTCCGGCCATGATTGGAGCAATGTTAATGCTCAAAGGGCTTTGGAAAAAACCCGGTGTCTTCAATGTTGAAGAATTTGATCCGGATCCGTTCATGGAAGCTTTAAATAAATACGGACTACCTTGGCAGGAAACCTTCTCGCCAACTCTCCTTGATTGAGGTGTATAATGGACATTGATATCACTTCCCTGCCATCACCCTGCTATATTGTGGATGAAAGACTTATTTTAAAAAATCTTGAACGACTAAATTCCGTACAAGAACGTACAGGATGCAGCATTCTGCTTGCTTTAAAAGGGTTTTCAATGCATTCGGCATTTCCTCTCGTGGGCAACTATCTTAAAGGTGTCACCGCAAGCTCACTGTTTGAGGCTAGGCTGGGTTATGAAGAGATGGGGAAAGAAGTCCATATTTATGCGCCGGCTTACGTTGAGGGAGATTTCGATGAAATCCTCAGCATTTGTGACCATATTACCTTTAATTCCTTTGATCAATGGAATCGGTACAAAGACAAAGTGAAAAAAATCAAAACCAAAAAGATAAGCTGTGGTATCCGTATCAATCCGGAATACTCGGAGATAGAGACGCCTATTTACGATCCCTGCTATCAATACTCAAGACTTGGCGTGACATTGTCCAATTTCCGACGGTCAGAGCTTGAGGGTATTGAAGGACTCCATTTCCATACGATGTGCGAGCAGAATTCAGATACCCTTGAGCGGACGATTCAAGTGGTTGATCAAAAGTTTGGTGAATTTATAAAACCTATGAAATGGCTCAATCTAGGTGGGGGTCATCATATTACCAGACCGGACTATGACCTTGAAACCTTGGTTCGTTCTATAACGTTTTTACAGGACAAATATGGAGTAGATATATACCTAGAACCCGGTGAAGCAGTGGCTTTAAACACAGGTTTTTTGGTTGCCAAGGTCCTTGATATCGTGGATAATGGCATGAAAATTGCTATTTTGGATACTTCAGCAGCCTGTCATATGCCGGATGTGCTCGAAATGCCTTACAGACCTACTATAATCGATGCTGGAAAGCCTGGTGAATTTCCTCATAACTACAGACTTGGTGGTCTTACTTGTCTTGCCGGAGACATCATTGGCGACTATTCGTTCAAACAGCCTTTAAAAGCTGGCGAAAGGCTTGTATTTTGTGACATGGCACACTATACTATGGTGAAGAACAATATGTTCAATGGTGTAAATCTTCCTTCTATCGCACTTTTCAACGAAGAGGAAGGTATTAAGATCGTCAGACAATTTGGTTATGGAGATTTCAAAACCCGTTTATCCTGAGAAATTGGTTGCTATGATAATATACAACCTGCTGGTGAGGAATTTTATGAATGATTTAGCGGAATACAAAAGAAAACATCATAAAAAAAAGTATGTTCAGGATTTGGTTTTTCCAGAAGGGATTTTAGATGTGATCGAGGCAGATTATCCTAGTCAATATTTTTTGATGTTAGAGGATCGAGCCCAGATAACCGCCTTGTTTTCCAATGAAGAGTGGATAGACATATTGACAAAGTCGAGAAGTTCTTACAGATGTCACATTCAACGAATGAATTTAACCAGAAAATATTTAGCTCAAGGAATTTGAACGTGAATACCTTTCGACATCTGCAATCACTCTTGTTTAGGGTTTAGGCTGTACTCATGTGCGGCCTGAACCCTTTTTTGCCATCCATTCCCACTTCTTTCGAGTCGAGTGTAAAATATTTATACTATAGGTAAATATTTTGATAGCTAATTTCAAATATCGACAATATTTTCTGATAATTGAACATCGATTTGCCTAGCGTTAATTTCAGAATTGCAAGATAATTATAGTAATAAAACTAGCCGCTAATAAAAAGGAGAAGTCCCCTCCAATTCTTAAGCGGGAATAACTAGTACGGGTTAGTAAAGAGCTCCGTAGGAGATGATTAAATCCCATAGTCTATGTTAGAAAATACGAATTAATATGCAATGATAGATCTAAATATAACTAAATTTAATGTTTAGGTATATTTTGGAAAATTAGTAATATACAATTAATAAAATAACGTTTATTTTGTTTTATTGTAAAATCATAAAGAATAAAGTATAAGAAAAAATATAAGAATTAATTATTTAGACAAATATACACATATATTGGTTTTTATGCAAGTTTTGTGTAATCAAACGGCCGTTGGCTATACATGACTGCATATTAATAAAAAAATACGGGAGGTTGTTTAATGGACTTATTAACTTTGTCATCAAGTCTAGATGGTTTTTTCTGGGGTAAAATCATGATCTACCTATGCTTGGCAGCTGGTATTTATTTCTCGGTACTAATGAAATTTCCACAGGTGCGCTTAATTAAAGACATGGTTAAACATCTTTTTGGAAGTAAAAGTTCAGCAGAAGGTGTGTCATCCTTCCAGGGCTTTGCAATGGCATTAGGTGGACGTGTTGGTACTGGTAACATTACTGGTGTTGCAAGTGCCATATTCTTTGGTGGTCCTGGGGCGGTTTTCTGGATGTGGGCAATAGCCTTCCTTGGTGCGGGCTCAGCTTATATAGAAGCTGCTTTAGCTCAGGTGTGGAAACAAGAGATTCATGGTGAGTATCGCGGCGGTCCAGCTTACTACATTGAAAAAGGGTTAGGTAGTAGGGGCTTAGGCATGGCATTTGCAATTCTTACCTTGGTATCTTGCGGTATCCTTCTTCCTGGTATTCAATCCAATTCTTTCGCTACTGCTGCAACAGTTGCCTTTGGCATAGATCCATTAATTATAGCTGTTCTATATGCAGGGTTACTTGGGTATATTGTATTCGGTGGCGGCAAGAGAATCGCTAAGGTAGCTGGGATGATCGTTCCATTCATGGCGATCGCTTACATGGCTCTTGCATTCATTATTTTGATTATTAATTTTGATAAGATCCCCTATGTTTTTGGCTTAATCTTCAGTAGTGCATTTAACATGAATGCAGCATATGGTGCTGTCTTCGGATTAGCCATCAGTTGGGGTGTTAAGAGAGGCATATTCTCCAATGAAGCTGGTCAAGGTACGGGTGCTCAGGCTGCAGGTGCTGCTGAAGTATCACACCCTGCAAAACAAGGGCTTGTTCAAGCCTTCTCAGTGTATGTTGACACATTGTTGGTATGTACTGCTACAGCAATCATGATACTTTCAACAAACACGTTCAATGTAGCTAATCCAGCAGGAGGTTTCCTTACAGAATTTGTTCCGGGCTTAGAAAAAGGGAACTTTACACAAACAGCTGTCGATGCATTTATTCCAGGGATTGGCGGCGGTTTCGTAGCAATTGCCTTGGGCTTCTTTACCTTCACAACTGTATTAGCGTATGCTTTCTACACAGATTCTAATGTCGGCTATCTCTTTAGAAACAACAGTAACGGCAGCGGTTACAAAATGGCGATCACAGCTTCAAGAATTGGTATCGTATTGATGGTTTTCATCAGTACAATTATGTCAGCTGACGTGGTTTGGAACTTTGGTTCCGCAGGTGTTGGTGCAATGGCATGGTTCAATGTTATTGTTATCATACTGTTGACAAAACCAGGTATTGCTACTCTAAAAGACTACGAAGCACAGAAGAAGCTGGGCGTAGATCCTGTATTTGTTCCAGAGAGATGTGGTATTAAAGGTGCTGAACTCTGGCATAAGATCGTAGCAAGATCCTATTCAAAAGAATTGGCAGCATTAAAGGATAAAGACAAGAAAATGGCATAAGTATAAGAATAAGAGTTAATTTAGTAAATATTTAATAGGTGAATGTAGACACCGCCAGAACGTTTAGACGCTCTGGCTTTTTTTTGCATGAAGGAGTTTGTTGATTTAGAAGGAATAATAGGAAACATGTTGAAGTATTAGGTTACATTCGGGTTGAGGTAAACGGGAGGTTGAGTTACATTCATAGAATAAGAACTTTAGTATTATTTTTAGTTTCCTGCCTAGTAATTGCTCTGATAGTGATGCTACCGACAGGCATACTAGTCGGACAGGAAGGACCATTTGCTGGAATTAAAGAGAAAATGGCTAATATTTCTGAAACTGAACGAGAAAACCTTCAAAACCTGTTTGTCTTGGGACAACAGATTAATGAAATGGAAAAAGAGGAAGAGAGGATTACTCGTATTATAGAAACAAAAAACCGGGAAATTGAGGGCTTGAGGGTAACAATTGCAGAGGAAGAGATCGCCTATACTAAAAAAATGGAAGACCTAAAGCAGGTTCTCAAGAGTTATCAGAGGATGGGACCGGGGACTTACTTAGAAATAATTCTAGAGTCAGACAACTTGGCTATGCTTCTCGGGAGAATAAATATTTTGAGGGACCTCACCCGCAACACGGGAAATCTTATGGAGTTGCTCGAACAGAGTAAAGCGCAGCAATTAAAGGAAAAAACAAACCTAGCTGAAGAAATTAAATTGATGGCAGATAATCAAAAACAGTTACGAGAATCTCTGACTAAAAAACAGCAGTTAATAGTGGATCAGGAGAAATATTTAGCATCCTTGAAGGAACAAAGGGAGTATTATCAGGAAAATCTGACTAACTTGCAGCTGAACTGGGAAGAACTTAAAACTTCTGTCCCTGCAATTATTAAGGAAGTCTCCAGTATTATCGATGGGGGAAACATTCCGCTGGATAAATTGAATATATCTTATGATTTTATAAGTATTAAAGGATCAATCGGTGAAGAAACCCTCAATGAAATAAGTTCCGGGCAGCCCTTGCTCCCAAAGGTCGTGTTTCGCTTTTTTAAGAGCCATGTTGAAATCAACTTGCCTGAAGAAAATCTTGTTTTATCAGGGATCTTTGTTATTCAAGGAGCGCACACCTTGAAATTTCAGGTGAAAGAAGGTAGCTTCTATGGAATGCCACTGGATACCGGAGCAATAAAAGATTTGTTCTTAAAAGGTGACTTGGTGTTTAATCTTAAGCTACCACTGAGCAACTACACCATGAATTCTATCAAGACTACGGATGGATTTTTGGAATGGACGATTATTCCAAACTACTGAGGAGGTAGCACAAAAATTGATTGAAGCAAAAGGAGTTAGTTTGAGGTTTCCTAATGGGACAATGGCTCTAAAAGATATCGACCTACAAGTGGAACCAGGTGATATGGTCTATGTCACGGGGCCTAGTGGCTCTGGAAAAACCAGTCTCTTAAAGATATTTATGGGAATTGAGTATCCGACAGTAGGTTCGCTAAAGGTGCTGGGACAGCCAATGACTAAAGGTCAGACAGCGGGGATCAGGCAGCTGAGAAAGATAATCGGACCCGTTTTCCAGGAATTTAAACTTATAGCAGGGAGAACTGTTATGGAAAATGTCATGCTGGGCATGCGTTTTCTAGATCTACCTCAAGTTCAGTTAAAGGATAATGCCAGTAATGCCTTGGTAAAAGTAGGGCTGGAACACAAGGCGCTTTCATTGGTGGAAAACCTATCATGGGGGGAGAGTCAGAGGGTTGCCATTGCCCGGGCAGTGGCTAGGAAGCCAGTATTAATCCTGGCGGACGAACCCACGGGTAATTTGGACAAGGACAATGCCCTAAATATCTTAGAGCTTTTAACGTCTTTCGTCGATGAAAAAACAGCAGTAGTGATTACCACCCATGCAACCCATCTGATTAATGCAGAAAAAAATTCCAAGTATATCCGAATGGATAATGGAAGCTTGAGCTGGGAAAGGCTGGGATGAACTTAGCATGAAAACTGTTTTTTTGAATGCAGGTTATTTCCTGAAAGAAGTAAAAACGATGATCCGCTTGAACCTAATTTCCAATATTTTAACAGCTTTAAGTACAGGCCTTATTTTCTTTATTCTCGCCATGATAATTTCCGGCTGGTGGGTAAGCAGTCATGTTGTGAATGTTGTCCAGGGGGAGGCAGAAATTAACGTTTATCTTGACGAAAGTGTTGTTAGTACTAACACGGATGTCATGCAACTGGTTGAAAGTATTAAAGGGTTAGAGGGCGCTCGCGCGGCGCGACTGGTTGATAAAGAGGAAGCTTACCGCAAGATGGTGGAAATTCTTGGCAAAGAAGCGAGTGTTTTAAAGAATTTTGAGGATAATCCATTTAGTTCTTTCATTGAGCTAAAAATTAATCTGGCAGAGATCGACCCGGTATTAGAAAGATTAAACCACATGGTGGGCGTTGAACACGTTAGGGACAACAGAGCAGTCTTGGATCGTCTGCGTAATATTGCCGGGTTATTAAAGCTTGTCGGGTTCCTAGTGGTAGTTGCTGTAGGTATATCTACCTTGGTTATTATATCTCATATTATTAGGCTGGAGATATCTAACAACAAGGAACAAATAAACACTCTAAGATTATTAGGCGCACCGGAAACCTTCATTGCATTCCCATTTTTGCTCGAGGGATTGTTATTAACCCTTGGCGGAGGCATCTTGGCAGTGGCTCTGGCCGCGTTCTCGGTCTCATACCTTTATGCTCGGACGGCAGGCCCCCTTCCCTTCATCCCTCTTCCGCCTCAGGAAACACTTTTATCTGGCATAACCTTAGTGGTTATGTTGCTCAGCGCAGTCCTGGGGATTGTTGGCAGCTTCCTTGGGCTATCGTCAGTCAATGGAGAGTAAGATAAAAAAATAATGGGAATAATTTCTAGTATATTATTAATAGATTTATGTATCAATAATATCGGAATTATGAGATAATTTATTTGTTAAACTAGACCATGCTTGAAAAAGGAGAAGTCCCTCCTAAACAGATTATGATCCTTAACAAAGTTGTTTTGGATATAAATTTACTATTTATAATTTACTGCAAAATAAAAATTGATGTTAAATTCTTTTTATTGTAAAAACAAAAAGTGTAATTAAGATAGTTAATTCAAATTTAACATATTTTTGGTTTTTATGTAAGTTTTGTATAATCAAAAACGGCCGTTTGGCTATACATGACTGCATATTAATAAAAAAATACGGGAGGTTGTTTAATGGACTTATTAAATCTATCAGC
>DOPS01000106.1:9537-18702 GCA_003512645.1 Desulfosporosinus sp. | reverse complement strand
CCGGTTACAGATTTGACCTTTGCTATTATTCGGAGAAAATTGCGAGGGCAATCCATTGCGAAGGCTGATCGAGGGCACTTGCACCATCGTTTACTGGATGCAGGGTATACTCACCGCCAGGCTGTGATATTAATGTATGGGATCAGTGCTTGCTTTGGACTGGCTGCGGTGTTAGGAGCCAAGGGACAATGGATTTGGGCTTTAGTAGTACTTTGCTTTGTATTTGCCTTGCTGATCACGATTCTCATGCGCCGAGCCGCAAGACTTACAGTGTTTAGCCGGCGGCATTCCAAGTAAACTCATTCATCCACTTACACTTCTTTTTCTCACCATGCATATGATGGTCAGAAAGGGGGTATAAGTATGCCATTAAATGTATTTGCCTTTTATAATGGCTTAACTGAACAAACTAAGGGTTATCCTTATCTTAAACGCTATGGGAATGCCATCAAAGAATTAGCAATTTTTGAGGTGGCGATCGAGAATGATGGGACCCTTCGTGGGCGTCCAAGTCGGAGACTCATTAATGAAGCCCATGCAATGGGTATTAAAGTCTCTTTAGTGGTTAGTAATCTTACTAAGCAAGGTCAGTTTTCGACCACTTTAATGAGTCGTTTGGTGCGAGACCAAGCATTTGCTACCCTTGTTTGGCGGAACATAAGAGATATCTTAGTTGATTATCAATTTGATGGAGTTAATCTTGATTTAGAAAAAGCAGAACCGGCAGATCGTCGGCTTTTTAGCCAACTGATTCAATCATGGTCAAGGCTGTTTCAAAGATCAAACTTTATTGTTTCCATCGATGTTCCGGCGAAGACTGAAAGTGATCCGCTGAGTGCTTGGAGGGGGTCCTTTGAATATAAGCCAATTGGTCAGTCCGTTGATGAAGTGATTCTTATGACTTACGAAGAACATTGGGGAGGAAGCCCTCCTGGATCGGTTGCTTCTCTTCCTTGGGTGACTCAGGTTTTAAACTACGCCATAGCCAACATTCCCCGTGAAAAAATCTTTATGGGTATTCCCATGTATGGGTACGATTGGCCAGAGCGGGGAAATGGAAAAGTGATTAGCTATGAACGCGCTATTGAGCTTGCCCAGCGACAGGGTGCACCCCTACAATGGGATGCAGCTCAACATAGTACTTTTTTTCGGTATGAGACAGGGGGAGTTCGACATACAGTCTATTTCGAAGACCCTCGAAGCCTGAGAGAAAAATTGGAGCTTGCAGAACAAAAGGGCATTCGTGGTGTGGCACTGTGGGAAATGAACCTTAGTTATCCTCGTTTCTGGGAGGTACTTCAAATGTATGTAAAACGTTAAAAGTGATAGGAGGTTCTTAAGAATGCGTATCCACTTCCATGGACATGCCTGCTTTGAAATAGTAGGGGAAGCAGGAAGAATCCTTATTGATCCCTTTTTAACGGGTAACCCAAGGGCAACGGCTAAACCAGGCGACTTTCTTCAGCTTGATGCTATCTTGGTTACTCATGGACATAATGACCATTTAGGGGATGCCATATATTTGTCTAAGCAGACAGAAGCCTCCATTATTGCAGTTTATGAATTGGCTATGTACTGTCAGAATCAAGGCGCTAAGACGCATGCTATGCACATAGGAGGTAAGCACCAGTTTCCCTTTGGATGGGTTAAGCTTACCCAAGCCTTACATGGATCCGGGATAGAGAGTTCAGACGGAAAGACGATGATCTATGGTGGTCCACCCTGTGGATTTTTACTCCAGATGGAAGGAAAATGGCTATATCATGCAGGAGATACTGGATTATTCGGGGATATGGAACTGATCGGTCGCCGCTATCCGATTGAAGTTGCTATGCTTCCGATCGGGGATAATTATGTGATGGGGGTGGAGGAAGCAGTCCATGCTTCGCAATTGTTACGTCCTAAAGTGGTTATTCCGATGCATTATGATACGTTCCCTGTCATTGCTCAAGATGTAGGAGAGTTTTTGCATCTCCTGCAGCGCAGGGTTCCAGAGAGCCAGGGAAAGGCGCTCAGACCTGGAGAGGCCTTTGAAGTCTAAATAATAAATATTTTGACCATCCCGCTTGAGATCAAGCGGGATATTTTTATCCAGAAATGGTCAAACTTAAAACGAGGAGTGAATGATTATTTAAAAGTTTAGGAGATGACTTTGATGACAAGAAAAATGTGCTCGCTTCGTTGTCTTTATGGAGTTGATGGTCGCTGTCGTTTGGAACACCTAATCGGAGAACGGGGCCCGAATTGTCCTCATTATGAGGAAGATTTCAACATCATGAGTAGGGGGAGGATCTAAGTGAAACAGACGAAACCGAGAGTTAAGCGAATAGATCCTCTTGAACCATTAAAAATGGAAATAGCGGCTGAATTGGGTTTGCTTGATCAGATTCACAGTAATGGCTGGCATTCTTTGAGCGCTAAGGAGGCAGGACGAATCGGAGGTCTTATGACTCAGAGACGACGAAAAGATAGTTAATGTTCGACATGTAATAACACAGAACATAGTTGAATAATGAATCTTGTGATATAATTATAGACTGTATAGTAATAAGTAGGGAGAGTTTTTTAAGTTGACAAAGCATCAACAAATTTTAACCTTTATTAAACGTCTGGCAATTGGCAGTAAAGTATCTGTTCGTTTTATTGCTAAAGAATTGGATGTCAGTGAAGGAACAGCGTATCGGGCTATTAAAGAGGCTGAGGCCAAGGGATTTGTCCGTTCGATTCCAAAAGTGGGTACGATTCGAATTGAAGGGGTCAAAGAGCGACAAATTGAAGATTTGACATTGCGTGAAGTTTCACAGATAGCCGAAGGCGTGGTTATCTGCGGCTTTGATTATCTTGATCGCTCTCCAAATAAGTTTCTTATTGCAGCGATGGAAATAGATTCCATGGATCGTTTCCTTGAAGATGGAGCGCTATGCATTGTTGGAAATCGTCAAGATGTCCAAATGTATGTCTTGAAACATAATGCTTCACTCTTAATCACAGGGGGATTAGAACCGGACGAAGAAGTAGTCGCCTTAGCACGACAAAATCAATTAGTCATTATTCAATCTCCCTACGATACCTTTTCAGTCACTACGATGATTAATCGTGCTCTTTATGATCGATTAATCCAAAAAGAACTGATTTTAGTTGAGGACATCATGGTGAAAGATGTCAGTTATTTGACAGTAGATGCCACAGTAGATGATTGGCGAAAACTATCACAAACCACGGATCATAGCCGGTTCCCAGTGGTGGATAATGACATGATGTTGACCGGAATCGTATCTGCTTTAGATGTGGCAGGGGCAGACGTTAAAACAAGAATTGTTGACGTTATGAGTACTAACCCTTTTCTAGTAGGGCGAGACGATCCTGTTACCCATATTTCTCGAATTATGGTTTGGGAAGGCTGGGAAATTGCGGTCGTTGCAGATCAGGGTAAACTTATTGGAATCTTAAGCTTACAAGACGTCATTGAGGCCTACCAGCAAGTCCAAAAGCAGCCTCAGTTTGGTGAAACGGTGGATAACTTGGTATTAAGTGGGTTCCGGTACGTGGATGATGCAGAGCATCTCACGATTGAAGGGGAAATTACCAATGCCATGGTCAATGACTATGGCTCGGCAAGTTGCGGAGTAATCGTCACAGTGATGAATATGGCTGGTTATATTGGGTTGCGCAAGAAGTATCGACTGGATGCCATCACAGAAAACTTCACGCTCTATCAACTTCAACCGATTGCGGTAGGGACGGAAATCAAGGTCACGGCTAAGCTATTGTTAGTAGCCAAGAGACATTGCAATATAGAAGTGGAAGTCACAGTTAAGGATGCTGTGGTGGCCAAAGGTCTGATGACGGCTAGAATCGGGGATAAGAAGCTCGTCGGCTAAACCGTAATACACAAACTAGTGCAAAAGGGTTGTAACATAACTTGTTTTTCCAGTTTGTTACAACCCATTTATAGAATTAGGGTGAATGCTTTTTACAGGGATGTGAAGTGGACATGGCAGATAAAGAAATCTTAAGTGGAGAAGTTGGGTTTGTTCACTTACATAATCATACTGAATTTAGCTTACTCGACGGAGCAGCTCGGATCAAGAACTTGGTCAAGCGTGCGGTCGAGTTAAATATGTCGGCGTTAGCCATTACAGATCACGGGGTCATGTATGGGGTCATCGACTTTTACAAAGCCTGCCACGAAGCAGGGATCAAACCGATTATTGGCTGCGAAGTTTATGTCGCTCCTCATAAACGGTCGGATCGAACGCCTGGGAAAGACGATACTAATTATCACTTGGTTTTACTTGCTGAGAATGAAGAAGGGTATCGCAACCTGATTCGGCTGGTTTCTATGGCCCATACGGAAGGGTTTTACTATAAACCTCGCGTAGATAAAGAAATTCTTCGCGAGCATGCTAAGGGAATCATTGCCCTAAGTGCTTGTTTGGCTGGGGAAGTAGCGGATTACCTAGTGCATGATCAATTGGAGACGGCTGTTCAAAGTTCTCTAGACTATGAGAGTATTTTTGGCAAGGGGAATTTCTTTCTTGAACTTCAGGATCATGGTTTAGAGGAACAGCGTAAAGTCATCTTAGGAATGTGGAAGGTACATGAACTCACGGGGATTCCGATGGTGGCTACGAATGATGTACATTATGTGAGGCACGAAGATGCCTTTGTTCAAGACGCGTTGCTTTGTATCCAAACGGGAAAAACATTAGCGGATACTTCCCGGATGCGTTTTTCCAGTCAGGAATTCTTTCTAAAATCCGAACAGGAAATGGCCTTGCTATTCGGTGAACACCCAGAATTATTGACGAATACTTCGGAAATCGCTAAACGGTGTCAGGTGGATTTTCAGTTTGGAGACAACCATTTGCCAGACTTTGAGGTTCCACCAGGGATTACTCTTGATGGTTTTCTTGAAACAGAATGCCGCAAGGCTTTTCCTCGTTTTTATCCCCAAATGACTGAACGAGAACGAGAACGTTTAGATTATGAACTACAAGTCATTTTTCAGACGGGTTTCTCAGGATATTTCTTGATTGTAGCGGATTTTTGCCGTTTTGCTAAAGAAAATGGTGTGGCTGTCGGGCCGGGGCGAGGGTCTGCCGCCGCGAGTATGGTTGCTTATTTGCTAGGGATTACGTCGGTTGAACCGCTCCGCCATGACCTCCTCTTTGAACGATTTTTAAATCCGGATCGTATTTCAATGCCGGATATTGACATAGATTTTGACCCGGACGGCCGAGAACGTGTGATCCGTTATGTCATGGAAAAATACGGTGTGGATAAAGTATGTCAAATCATCACTTTTGGAACCATGGGAGCTAAAGCGGCTATCCGAGATGGAGGGCGAGTTTTGGGGATCCCTTTATTTCGGGTCGATAAAGTGGCCAAAGCAATTCCTTCGGACTTAGGGATGACTTTAGAGAAGGCCTTAAGTGTATCGCCTGATTTGGCCAGGATGGTCGAAGAAGATGAAGAGATTAATCGACTTTACACCTTAGCAAGATCTCTCGAAGGGATGACTCGACACGCTTCCACCCATGCCGCAGGGATTGTCATTGCCAAGGAACCTCTTATGAATTATCTTCCCTTGCAAAGAACTTCAGAGGACTTTGTTATGACTCAATTTCCAATGAAAGCTGTTGAGGAGATTGGGCTTCTAAAAATGGACTTTCTGGGTTTGCGAAACTTAACAATACTGCAAGAAGCTGTGCGACGGATCGAGGAAACTAAAGGGATCAAGCTTGATCTGGAAACCTTGCCCTTGGATGATACGAAGACATATACGCTTTTGGCGTCGGGTAATAGCACGGGCATCTTTCAGCTGGAAAGCGGTGGTATGCGGGCGATCCTTAAGGACCTTAAGCCCTCTTGTTTTGAAGATATTATTGCTGTCGTAGCTTTATATCGGCCTGGCCCGATGGAACAGATCCCGGAATTTATCCGCCGCAAACAAGGTGGTAACATTACTTATCTCCACCCTAAGTTAGAACCCATTCTTAAATCAACCTACGGGGTTATTGTCTATCAGGAACAAGTCATGCAAATTGCCCGTGATCTTGGCGGTTATTCACTGGGTCGAGCGGATCTTCTCCGTCGAGCCATGGGGAAAAAGAAAAAAGAAATCATGGCAGAGGAACGTCAGAACTTTATTCATGGGTTACAAGCTGAAGACGGAGGTTGGATTATCGCAGGGGCCCTGCGGATCGGGTTGACTCTCAAAGATGCGGAAGAAATCTTCGATCTAATGGCCAAGTTTGCCGAATATGGCTTTAATAAGGGACATGCCACTGCTTATGCTGTGATTTCCTATCATACGGCCTATTTAAAAGCAAACTATCCCTTAGAGTTCATGGCGGCGCTTATCAGCACTGTCATGGGATCGTCGGATAAGGTATCCTACTATATTCAGGATGCTCGGGTGAGCGGCATACAAGTGCTCCCTCCGGATGTTCAGTATAGTCAAGTTGGGTTTTCCATAGAAGAGCAAGCGATTCGGTTTGGATTGGGTGCTATTCGCAATGTGGGAGTCAATGTCGTGGAGAAGATTTTAGAAGCACGAAAAGAAGGGCTTTTTAAATCCCTCGATGATTTCTGTATGCGCGTTGACCATAAAGTTTTAAATCGTCGCGTTCTAGAAAGTTTGGTCCGTTCTGGATCATTTAGCTCATTCTGTTCACGGGCTCAGGCGATGGCTGTTTTGGACCAAGTGTTAGACACGGCTTCACGTCGCCAAAAAGATCGGCTTTCAGGCCAGTTTTCACTGTTCGATTTAGATGAAGATATAAATAACGGGATAAGCTTACCTCAAGTTCCGGATTTCTTAGATCGCGAGATCCTCGATATGGAGAAAGAATACCTAGGCCTCTATTTAAGCGGGCATCCGCTGTCTTCGGTTCTGCCACAAATTCAGCCGTATATGTCATCGGATATTCTCACGTGCTTAGAAGGTGAAGAGGAGAAGAAAGTGGCTCTCGGAGGTTTAGTGTCGGGATTTCGGCAGAATGTGACTAAAAAAGGTGAGATGATGGCTAGTTTCGTACTGGAAGACTTAACTGGAGGGATCGAGGTTTTGGTTTTTCCACGGGTCTATGCGCAAACTGGCTTATTCCGCAATGACCAAGTAGTGGTCGTAGTAGGCAGGTATAATATTCGAGATGACGAAAAAAAAATCTTTGCCGAAAAAATCACGAGGCTTGAAGACTTAGGACCAGCACAGTCCTCTCAACCACCAAGTAGAAATAAATTAAATTTGAGCGTAGAACCTCATGCAAATGGTAACGGTAAAACGTATAAGACAGTGGGAAAGCGTCTTTTTCTAAGATTTACAAACGAGCAAAGTGAGCTTATGCCAGTGGTCTTGGGACTGTTAAAGCGTTTTCCGGGTAGTCAGCCGGTGTATTTTTACTTTGAGGAGACCCAGAAAGTCCTGGAAGTAAAGCGAGAGTTTTGGGTTAATGATGGGGATGAGCTGAAGAACGCACTCCAAGAAGTGATTGATCTACGGAATGTGGTCTGGAAACCTGCTAAAAATTATGCCTAAAGAATAGTTTGCTTGCAGGAATCTTGGCTTTTAAGGCGAACCCATGAGAATATCCCTAATTGAAAAGGAGAGACAAAGTGCGTATTGCGATTTATCCGGGAACCTTCGATCCGGTAACCAATGGTCATCTCGATATATTAGTTCGGGCCAAAGAGTTGTTTGATGAGGTTTGTATTGCGGTTGCTACTGATAGTAAAAAGACTCCCTTGTTTACTCAAGAAGAGAGAATGGAACTTCTCGTAGAAGCTACAAAAGACATGCCGAATGTTAGTGTCCGTGCTTTTGGGGGACTAACGGTGGAATTTGCCCGACAATGTGGTGCAATAGCTATTCTTCGAGGGCTGCGTGCCTTATCTGATTTTGAATATGAATTCCAACTCGCTTTAATGAACAAAAAGATTGCACCGGATATTGAAACGATTTTTCTGATGACTCAGAGCGAATTCTCTTTTATAAGCTCAAGTGCGATCAAGTGGGCTTCCAGTTTGCATGCTGGTGTCTCAGATTTTGTACCTGAGCATGTAGAAAAGGCTTTGATAGCCAAGTATTCCAAATCACGATCTACCCTGAATGGTGAGGAATAGAGTGCGTTTCTTGCACAATTAATTGGGCTATGGTATCATAAATCGATTTAATAAGGGGGATTTTCAAATGTGGACCGTGATTTATATTGCTCCCAATAAGTTAATAGCCGAAAAGTATAAAAAAATCCTCACTGATGAAGGGATGCTTGTTCAGCTTCGCCCAATTGGTTCTGCACATCTCGGCGAACATGCTTCAGTGGAAATTCTGGTACCGGAATCTGAAGCCGAGGAAGCGCACGAAATAATAACTAGCGCCATGGGGAGCTAATTATGTTTAAGGATATTTTTAGAAAAACAAAGTACGTTACCATACGATCGACATTGCCGGAGCAACGAAGACCTTCTGATGTTTCTCCAACTGAAGAAGCCATACAAGTGAGCAAGAAAGAAGTACCCGATGGTCTATGGGTCAAATGCCCGGAGTGTGGGGAAGTTCTCTTTAATAAAAATCTCGAGGAAAACGCGCGAGTGTGTACGACCTGTGAGTACCATTTTCGGATTTCAGGTAGAGATCGCTTAGCCTTACTGGTGGATGAAAACAGTTTCGAAGAGTGGGATGCGGGATTACTCACCCAAGATTCTTTGGAATTTCCCGGTTATCAAGAAAAGCTCCTTGAGGCTCAGGAAAAATCCGGTATGACTGAAGGGGTACTGACAGGGCGCGCTAAAATTGAAGGAGTTCCTTTTGTCATCGCTTTTAATGAAGCAAGTTTTATGATGGGCAGTATGGGTTCTGTCGTAGGGGAAAAAATTACCCGTGCGATTGAACGAGCGATGGAATTGCGCTTGCCAGTCGTTATATTTTCCACGTCGGGTGGTGCTCGGATGCAAGAGGGAATTCTGTCACTGTATCAGATGGCCAAGACGAGTGCAGCTTTGGGAAAATTAGCGGAAAGCCACTTGCTGTATATTTCTGTGCTCACAGATCCTACCTTTGGTGGGGTGACGGCCAGCTATGCTTCGCTGGGGGATATTTTGATTGCTGAACCCAATGCCTTGATAGGATTTACGGGACCTCGTGTCATCAAACAGACCATG
>DOPS01000106.1:0-9521 GCA_003512645.1 Desulfosporosinus sp. | reverse complement strand
TTACTGCGGTACCATCAGGAGGGGGCTCAGTATGGCGCAACTGTTTGAATTTGAAAAACCGATTGCGGAACTAGAACAGAAAATTTCGGAACTCCAGAAGTTTTCCGCTGACAAGGGAATTGACCTTTCTCAAGAAGTGGTTACCCTTGAAAAGAAAGCAGCTCTTCTGAAGAAGGAGATTTACGGAAACCTAGAACCTTGGCAAAAAGTCCAAATTGCCAGACATTCCGAGCGTCCGAACTTTTATGATTATGCTCCCCTGTTGTTTGAGGATTTCATAGAACTAAAAGGGGATCGACTTTTTGCAGATGATCTCTCGATTGCTGGCGGGATCGCTCTTTTCCACGGGATTGCGGTGACCGTGATCGCTCAGGTTAAGGGTAAAGATACAAAGGAGAATATTAAGCGCAATTTCGGCATGCCTCATCCAGAAGGATATCGTAAAGCGGTGCGCTTGATGGATCAGGCTGAAAAGTTCGGGCGTCCGATTTTGACGTTTATTGACACTCCCGGTGCCGCCTGTGACTTAGGGGCCGAGGAACGAGGGCAGGGTGAGGCTATTGCCCGATGCCTACTCGCCATGTCAGGTTATCACGTCCCCGTGATCAGTACCGTCATCGGTGAAGGTGGAAGTGGCGGAGCTCTTGCGCTTGGGGTGGGCAATGTCGTCTTGATGCTTGAGAATTCCTTTTACTCAGTGATTGCCCCAGAAAGCTGTGCCTCAATTCTCTGGAAGGACACGTCTAAGGCTAAGGAAGCAGCCGCCGCTCTTAAGTTTACAGCACAAGATTTGTTGAGACTTGGAGTAGCGGATGAATTAGTACGTGAGCCACAGGGTGGGGCTCATAATAACCTGAATCAAACCGCCGAAGAGTTATCTCAGGTCATTTCCAAGTATCTCGTGCGTCTGCGCTTGGAAAGTCCCGAAGCACTACGGGAAAAGCGATATCAGAAATTGCGAGCCATTGGAGTTTTCCAAGAAACGGCGGATATTAATTTGGCGAAAAAGCTTGACTAAGGCTTAAGTTTAGTGTTATTATAACTAGGCCGTCATGATTCATCTGACGGAATTATATCTGGGCGAGTGGCGGAATGGCAGACGCGTCGGTCTCAAAATCCGATATATGTGAGTATGTGGGGGTTCAAGTCCCCCCTCGCCCACCACAGTTTCTAAAACACAGCAATATCAAGGGTTTAGCAGAGTTGGTAAGAAATTACCAGCTCTTTTCTGTTTTTAGACCGTTACATTCGCTGGTAAGTGTGACCGATAGATTATTAAGGGCAACGGTTCACGTTCCCTGATAAACAGGATGTTACACAGAATGCCAACAAAAACAGCAATACCAAGGGGTAGAGGTACAAGGAAGAAAATAACTATGGACGGTGATTTCCCAGATATTTCAAACTAAAAAAGTTTCTGATGGTAAGGAAGAAGATTTTGTCAATCAATTACGCGATAGAGGTTACTCCAAACCTGATAAAAGGATATTTATGCAGGCATGTGGGAAATAGGTAAAGTTCCTACACAGTGCATTCATATTGGTGATGATCTCAATGTTGATATTTTGGGAAGTAATGTAGCAGACCATGCGAGAGGCTGGGCGTCCTTGCCCGGATTTGGAAGGTATTGAATGCGAAGAGTATCCATTTGATAAACAAATGAAGGAAAGACACGAGAAAGATGGAATTACAGAAATAATAGAATGAAAGGAATATTTTTTGGGGGGAGTAATTATGGATAAGAAATTAGTATGTCCTTGCGGATTAACTTGTTGTGATTGTATGTTTTATAAAAAAGAAATATATGAAACTGCATATAAATTAAAAGAATTGATTATGAACCATGAATTAGATAGGTTTCTTACGTTGTGTAGTAAAAGAAAAAGTTGGGAAGTCCTGGGAGAGCATCTGGATATAAGTGAAAGCCAAATATGGGACGGAGTTGGTAAGCACTTCGATGTTTTTAAACAAATGCCTGAGTTTATGAATTCTTGACGGAATAATAAAATTGCAGTGTAAAGCTACATGTCAAGAAAAAGGTGGTTGCTCTATTGGCGGAAATACACATGATTGTAAGGCGTTAAAATGCATAAAATCCAAAGAGTATCATGGATGCTGGCAATGTAGCGATTTTGACAACTGTGATAAATTGAAATTTCTAAAGAATAGTTATGGATATGTAATAGAAGATAACTTGAAAATTATCAAAGAAAAAGGTATTGAATCAGTAAAATCACGTGGTAATAAATATTATGCATGGCAGAGAAAAAAAGATGGCGATGTTATGGAATGAAGCACTGTAAAATGAGGATTTATAGTCTGAACTACTTCACGTTGCATTTCAGATGGTGTCATTTTCTTGATGTTGAGGAGGAAAAATGAGAATTGGTTTGGTAAGACACTTTGAAGTAATCCATTCATCTCAAAAAGTAGTAACCTCGGGAGAATTTAAAGAGTGGGTAAGGCAGTATGATATCGCTGACGTGCGACAAATTCCGGTGGATTTATGTTATAACAACTGGGACCTGTGCTTTTCGAGTGATTTACAGAGAGCACTTCAAACAGCTCAAAATATTAGTAAATGCAAAATAGTAACTACGGATTTATTAAGAGAAGTACCCATTTCGCCGATCCTTGATACCAATCTAAGACTACCAGTTCCTCTATGGTTGAGTCTAGGAAGAATGGCGTGGCTTTTTTCTCATCACTCACAGCCGGAGAAAAGAATACAGACTGGCAAGAGGATAAATGACTTTCTCACTCAAATTATGTCCTTGAGGGAATCAAATATCTTATTGGTAACTCATGGCTTTTTGATGTTTATCATCACTGGATTTTTCTCGATTATCTTAGCGGAGGTTTTTCGACAAGCCGTGATCGTGAAAGAAGAAAATGATTTAACAATATAATGGAGGCTGGCTGTAATATGTCAATTATCGTAAACCTGGACGTAATGATGGCAAAACGAAAGATAAGTTCATCTGAACTTGCTTCAAAAATAGACCTGACCCAAGCAAATTTATCAATTCTAAAGAACAATAAAGCAAAAGCCATACGCTTTTCCACCCTAGAGGCCATCTGCAAAGCATTGTGTTGCCAACCCGGAGATATTTTAACGTATGAAGATGATGATATTTCTAAATAGATAATCTTTGAAAGGGGCAATAAGCATATGGAGGACTTAGTGATAGTTCAAGAAAAAGAGGCTGAGGCTAACAAAACTGTCGTCAAAAAAGAGGATATCTACCTCCTGGTCTGTTCAGTCCTGTTAGGGGTTCTCTTTAATATTTTATTTTATAAAAAACCACTCGGGATTTCCTACCCGCTTTTTGTCAGCGCATTCTATATCGTTTTTTTAGGGAATCTCCGCCACAAGGTAAAATTTAAATTTGAAGTAGGATGTTTTTTGAGTATACCTATTATCGCCTTGTCTTCAACGTATTTCATCTTTTCAAATCAAATTTTTGCGGTTTTAAACTTTTTGATTATACCCATATTAATCATCGCCCAAACGATCTTGATCAATGAAGAAAACAAACACAAGTGGTTTGAGGCAAGGTTTATTAAAGACATTTTTCAGGGAATTATTAATCGTGCCTTGGGCAATACCGCTAAACCATTTGTAGTGGTATTGAACTCTATGCGTATTAGCAAGAGTCATGAAAAGCAGGATGTTATCAAGAAAGTTCTTATCGGTTTGGCGATTTCTATTCCCCTTTTAATAATTATCATTACCCTCCTTACGTCTGCCGACAGGGTTTTCAAGCATTTCATAGATGAGATAACGAGCTCATTTGGAACTATTAACATGACTGATTTTTCATTACAGAGTTTGCTTGCTTTTCTCATAAGTATCCTTGTATTTAGCTATACTTGGAGCTTCTTAAGACCCAATGACAGGATGAAAACTCAGATGCAGCAAGGAGACACTGCAACAATAAAGAACAGTTGGGATCCGGTTATCTCCATAACTATATTGAGTCTCATTAATTGTGTCTATTTAAGCTTTACACTTATTCAGTTTGGCTATATGTTTGATTCCTTAAATAATGCTCTGCCAGCAGATTTCACGTATGCACAATATGCACGAAGAGGCTTCTTTGAATTATTAATGGTCACGCTAATTAATTTTAGTCTTTTATTAAGCAGTCTTAGATTCACCAGAAAAGATGGAAAACTAGTTGCAAGAACTGTTCGTATTTTGCACTCTCTCCTTGTTCTCTGTACCATGGTAATCCTTACATCAGCTTTTTTCAGAATGTCACTTTATGAAGCAGCCTTTGGGTATACATATTTAAGGGTGTTAACTCATAGTTTCATGATGTTCCTGTTTGTCTTATTCGCGGTAGCGTTTTATAAAATCTGGAATGAACGGATCTCTCTGCTTAAACCGTATATAGTTATCACAATAATAGCTTATATGATCCTTAATTTCGCCAACATCGATGTTTTGATCGCCAAAAATAATATAGCTCGGTATTTCGAAACTGGTAGGCTAGATACTTATTATTTGAGGAACTTGTCCTATGATAGTATACCAGGGATAGTAAATTTGGTCGAAAGAATGGCTAATGACGAAAGAATGTCTAATGATGATGGAATGACTGATGACGAAAGAATGTCAATTGATATTAAAGATTATTTAGAGCAACAACAAGAAAGGTTATCTCAAAAGCAACCCTGGCAGTCCTTAAATTTGTCCCAGCTAAGGGCGAAAAAAGTCCTTTCTCAATATGAATTTTAAGGAATGCTTGCTTCAAGTGGATTTTAACTCTAGTAGAGTTTGGCCATCGGATAACAAGTCCACCGGATGTCCACTTTAGTCATACCCCCGGTTATCCTGAACTCAGGAATTGGTTACTTGTTTACTGTTAGTCGTATAAACAGCTCAAGGAACTTCTTCGAGAAAGGGGGGATAGTCATGTCTGAGCGAGAAGAATGGGTGGGAGTAAAAGAATAGAGAATAACGCTAGCCAGCTTGCGTTGATGGATGAGTTAGGTAAGAAGGGTGAGCTCGCTAAGAAGGATGAGATAGGTAAAAAGGATGACAAATGATACGATAGAAGAAATAGAGGCTCTTAATGAATTAGATGCCTCGGATGGTCTCGAAAATAGTTTTAAATGTGAACATGATGAACTAGTTCTAGCCAAGCCTCGAGCTACTGAAATGCCTATACCCACTGATCTTAACGATTATATTCGAAAGGGTTTAGCCCAAGGAATAAAAAGCCAAAAGACATGGAAGTTTCGCAAATGGAGTACGCTCGTGGCCTGTTTTATACTCGCCACTTTCATTACGGCTGCTCGGGTTTCCCCGGTAGTAGCAGCGGTATTACATCAGATCCCCGGTCTAGGTTATATCGTTGAACTTATAAACTATGACAAGGGACTTCAGTCCGCAGTTGAGAATGAATTTATCTTGCCACTTGAGGTCTAAGAATGTACCCCCAGAGTCATTTGCTCAATTTCCTTCAACATGGGAAGTTGCAATCTTTTAGAATCAGTTCAGAGAAAAAAGTAACAGAAACTTTTCCATGCTTCACCCAGAGCCGACTGCCTATTCTGGTAGTCGGCTCTTCTGATTCGGAAAACTTTCGGTTTCCTTCAGTTTGATTAATACTCTTAGATCTACTCGAGATTTCTAATAAACATAACCCAGTAAGCACTCCTATCGTTTGTTAGAAATTAGCAGATATGATATAGTTAACGGTGAAAGATTGGGGGTTTTCAGGATGCCACGGATGGTGATATTAGACGGAAACAGCCTTGCAAATCGCGCGTTTTATGCGCTCCCGCCGCTGACCACGGCCGATGGGCGACCAACGAATGTTTTGCATGGTTTTCTAACCATGCTCTTTAGATTGGAACATGAGCAACATCCAGATTACTGGGTGGTAGCTTTCGATAAAACTAAGGCAACGGTTCGGATTGAACAGTATGCCGGGTATAAAGCGCAACGTAAAGAAACCCCGGAGGGACTGCGCCCTCAATTTGATTACCTCAAAGAAATATTAACGGAAATGGAAGTCCCTATGCTTGAGCTAGCGGGCTATGAAGCAGATGACCTGATTGCCGCTATAACCAAACAAGCGGAAGCACAGGGAATGAAAATTCAGATTTATACAGGGGATAAAGATGCCCTGCAACTCATTTCACCCAGGACGAATATTTTCCTGACCAAAAAAGGAATCAGTGAAGTCGAACGTTACGATGAAACGACCTTATGGGAACGTTACCAACTACGTCCCCATCAAATCATTGATCTTAAGGGTCTAATGGGTGACACCTCCGATAATATCCCTGGGGTTCCAGGAATCGGAGAGAAAACCGCGCTAAAATTACTCTGGGAATTTGAAACGGTTGAGGGCGTTTTAGCGAATGTTGATAAAGTATCCGGTAAAAAGGTACAGAGTAATTTGAGGGACTATACAGATCAGGCAATCTTGAGCAAAAAGCTAGCGACGATGCTGACAGAGGTTCCGCTGGCGTTTTCTAGCGACGATTTTGTTTATCGCCGCTCAAAAGCTGCCAAAGTGCTTCCTGTCTTGCAAAAATATGATCTGAAGAATGTGACGCGTTTGTGGCATGAGCGTCATAAAGATGACGAAGGACCTTTAAGTGAAAGCCCAGAAGCGTTGTTAGAGAATTGGCCAGAACGCACCTTGACAGAAGAGGGCTGGCTTGCTCAGATCGGAGAGTGGCAAGCCAAGAATATTCCACTCACGTTAGCCTGTCGTTATGAGGGAACCGGTTTACAAGGGGGGCGCTGGTTAGAATGGGGAGTGGCTACCCAAGGTGAGACGTTTAAACTGACTCGTAAGGATGCGTCTACGAGAGTTTTTGAAGCGTGGCTGAAATTGATGGGGAGTTACCAGGTTCCTAAGACCTTGGCGGACAGTAAAACCGTGGCTTTATTACTTGCTAATGAAGGAGTGGTCATGAAGGGATTAGCCCTAGATCTAAGCTTAGCTTCCTATCTAATTCAATCCTCGCGACCGAAATTCGCGCCCCTTGATTTAGTTAAAGAATATGTTCCGAATCAAGCGGTTTTCGAAACTATTGCTGAAGAAGCGGCAGCCTTAGCTCAAGTCGCCCTTAAGTTTGAAGAAGAAATTCAATCACTTGGCCTTTCAGAACTACTGCATAACATCGAAGAACCGTTAAGCTTGGTGCTCGCGCAAGTGGAACGACACGGAATCGCCGTGGACTCCGAGCAATTGACGACCTTTGGCGAAGGGATAAGTCTGACCTTAAGACAGTTAGAACAGGACATTTATGCCCTAGCTGAGGAAACCTTTAACATTAATTCCCCGAAACAGTTGGGAACCATTCTTTTTGAAAAACTAGGCTTACCGACTGCAAAGAAAACGAAAACAGGTTATTCCACAGATGCGGAGACCTTAGAGGAATTGCGCTTAGCTCATCCTGTCGTTACGAAGATTCTCGACTATCGGCAGTTGAATAAATTGATGTCTACCTATGTAAATGGTTTACTCGCTCAAGCGAAGGATGGCCGGATTCATACCACCTTCCAACAAACCGTAACGACAACCGGTCGTTTATCGAGTACGGAACCGAATTTGCAGAACATCCCAATTCGACTGGAGCAGGGGCGCTTGCTTAGAAAAGTCTTTCATCCCACGGAACCCGGATGGGTACTTCTATCCGCGGATTATTCTCAAATAGAGCTGCGGATTTTAGCTCACTATTCTCAAGATCCTCTTCTTTGTGAATCATTTGCCCTGGGACAGGATGTCCACACTCGGACCGCAGCCGAAGTTTTTGGTATCTCGCTTGATGCGGTAACCTCGAACATGCGCCGAAGTGCTAAGGCAGTCAATTTTGGTTTAGTCTATGGTTTAACTGAGTTTGGTCTATCAAGGGACTTAGGGATTCCACGCAAAGAATCAAAGTTCTATATCGAGCAGTATTTTAAACGTTATGGTGGAGTAAAACAGTATCTGGAAGACGTCGTGACACAGGCTAAAAAAGAGGGCCAAGTTCGCACCCTGTTAAATCGTCTAAGGCGCATTCCAGAGCTACTTCATTCCAATCGAGTTCAACGCCAGTTTGGAGAGAGGATTGCTATGAACACCCCTGTGCAGGGTACAGCCGCGGATATCATGAAATTAGCCATGCTTAAAGTAGCAGAAGGATTGAAACCTTTTCGGGCGGACATGCTTCTTCAAGTACATGACGAGCTATTGCTTCAAGTTGCCCCAGAGGATTTAGAAGGTGTCGCCCATATGCTGAAAGATAAAATGGAAAACGCCTATCCATTATCTGTGCCGATGACAGTGGAATGTAAAGTTGGACCGAATTGGTATGAAATGCAGCCGTTTAAACCGAAGGATTAAGGAATGAGGAAAGAACATGCCAGAACTCCCTGAAGTGGAAACGATTCGAAGAACTTTAGCCCAGCACGTTACGGATTTAAAAATTGTAGAAATCAAGCTTATTTGGTCCTCAGCTGTCTGCAGTTGGGAAGATCAGTCCTTCGAGGAGTTAGTGACCGGCCGAAGAATTCAAACGATTGACCGCCGGGGTAAATACCTTTTAATCCGATTAGATGAAGATTTAACACTAATTGCGCATATGAGAATGACTGGGCGCTTGAATTATTTCCCGGAGAAGCAGGAACCGGAAAAGCATACTCACGTGGTTTTTCGCTTGGAAAAAGGGGAAGTGCATTTTTCAGATGTCCGGAAATTCGGGCGTATTCAGGCCATACCCACCCCGCTGTGCTTCAGCGGATCATCCCTATGTAAGTTAGGACCTGAGCCCTTAGAGGCAGAATTCACACCTGAAGTCTTAAAGGAGCGTTTTGGGAAGAAAAAACTCTCTGTTAAGGCAGCCCTACTCGATCAGCATCTCCTAGCAGGTTTAGGTAATATCTATGTGGATGAATCACTTTTTCAGGCAGGAATATCTCCCGAACGTAGAGTGGATACCCTAGCTGCAGAGGAAATATCAAAGCTCCATCACGCTATCCAAACCATTCTTCAAGCAGGAATCGATGCCCAGGGTACGTCTTTTCGAGATTACCGGGATGCTAATGGGGAAAAAGGTTCCTTCGAGCGGGAATTACAAGTATACGGACGGGGTGGAGAACCCTGTAAAGTCTGTGGGCAGACGTTAGAACGAATTCGTCTCGCTGGACGTACAACGGTTTATTGTTCGAGATGTCAGAGGTAAGCCTTAAAATGGGTTGCTACAAAGCATCTTTCTGTTACTGTCTTAAAGTATAAAGAAATAATAATTAAGGCTAGGGGTAACCCTGGTCTTTTTTGCACTATCAAATCCCCATGCCGCTGCGCGGCACCACTGATGAATGATATAATGCAAATGGGCTATTTTCACAAAAAGAAAAAAACTGTAATAGTGTTAATTAATTACAGTTCATAAGGAGGTATTTGACTTCTGACGACGAAGTTTGTCCTAAATATATTCTGGCTGATAGATAATAATGACGTGCTAATCACAAAACTTGTGAATTATACAGCTAGATGAATCAGGAGTGT
>DOPS01000286.1:0-13066 GCA_003512645.1 Desulfosporosinus sp. | reverse complement strand
TCTGGGTGCGTAATTTTGCCGTGTTACTCTTTGTCATGGAACAAACAAATGGGGATGCGTTTGCTGTCTCAATGATTTTCGTGGCAGAATATGGGCCAATGTTTATTTTCTCGTTTATCGGTGGAACCTTTGCGGACCGTTGGCGTCCAAAACGAACCATGATCTGGTGTGATGTCCTTAGTGCGGTGTCCGTGTTTGCTGTCTTGCTCACCTTGGTATTAGGCACTTGGAAAGCCGTCTTTTTTACGACCATTATTTCTGCTATTTTATCTCAGTTCTCAATGCCATCAGGGATGAAGCTGATTAAGGAACAACTGCCTGCAGAACAAATGCAACCAGTAATGTCGATTTATCAGACGATCTTTACCATTTTTATGATTCTTGGACCAATCCTTGGCACGTTTGTCTATCAGAAGTTTGGGATTATGACCTCAATTACAGTGATGGGCTTAGCGTTTTTATTCTCGGCGGGTGCCTTAACGTTCCTGCCTCCGGACCGCGTCAACGTGGTAGAAAAGGTGAAAACAACCCTTCGCCAGGAAATGATAGCTGGTATTCGTTATGTACTCGCCAAGAAGGTTTTGACACTCTTAGGCTTATGCTTTTTGGCTGCTGGCTTAGGAGGGGGCCTTATTCAGCCCTTAGGAATCTTTCTGGTCACAGAACAGCTTGGTTTGCCGAAAGAGAATTTGCAATGGCTCATGACCTTTAACGGAATAGGGATGCTTGTAGGCGGGATCGTCGTCATGGTTTTCGCTAAAGCTATTGCGCCACAAAAACTTTTAGCCCTAGGGATGTTCATCTCGGCAATCGGTATTGCAGTATGTGGATTTTCGACGACCCCCTGGTTAACCTATCTAGTGCATTTATTAATGGGATTAGTTCTTCCTTGCATTATGATTGGCATAAACATGATGATTTTACAGAATACTGATAGTCAGTTTATCGGTCGAGTGAATGGAATTCTCATGCCGCTCTATACTGGAGCGATGGTGGTGACCATGAGTATGGCGGGGCTGCTTAAGAAAATGTTTTCTTTGCTTGCTATGTATGAAACAGCGGGACTCCTGTACATCATTGGGCTATTGTTCTTGTTGCCCCTATTACCGATAAAACAAACGGTTACACCGATAGTAAACAAGTTATAATAGACAAGATAATTGAATTCTGCGGCATTTTTATTTCTCAGAGCAAGTGGTTTTGCTGACTGAGAAGTTGATTAATTTGGAGGCATTAGATGATTACTGAAGTTTACCCCAATATTTTCAAGAACGAGATACCTCTCCCTAAGAATCCCTTAAAAGCTATCAATAGTTATATCATCCTATCTGAACGTAGAAATTTGATCATCGATACTGGATTTAACACCGCGGAGTGCCTGACCGAGTTAATGAAGGGTCTAGAAGAGTTAAACATTGACATAAGCAAGACTGATCTGCTGATTACCCATATGCATAGTGATCACGCAGGTCTAGCTCCTGCTCTTAAAAAACAAGGAGTACATGGCATATATTTTAGTCAGATTGATGGAGAAATTTTAAATCAAACGACTGAGAGGGATCTGTTTTTCGAATCCTTAAACCAACTATTAGGCTTTGAAAACGGTACTTCTATAAACTTTGGCAAAGAATTTGGGGCGAGACAGACCGAGTCTCTTGAATTTAGCCCATTATGTGAAGGGAATAAAATAGTAATAGGGGATTATAGTTTCGAAGTCGTGGATATTCCGGGGCATACGCCCGGGCAGATTGGCTTGTATGAGAAAACCCATCAGCTGTTTTTTTGTGGAGATCACATCCTCGATGAAATAACCCCGAATATTACATTTTGGGGATTTGAACAGGATATTTTAGCAACCTATTTCAAGAGCTTAAACAAGGTATATGAGTATGAAATTGATTACTTATTTACGGCTCATAGGAAGATCATCAGGGATCACAGAAAAAGAATTACTGAGCTTCTGAGTCATCATAAAGAACGTCTCCAAGAGATTTTGGGTATTTTAAAAGAGGGGAGAAAGACCCCAATTGAAATGGCTGCCTCAATGCACTGGGATATAAGTCATAAAAGATGGGCTGACTTTCCATCTTCTCAAAAGTGGTTTGCTTCAGGTGAAGCATTATCTCATTTAGAACATTTAGTCCATATCGGACTTGTGGAGCGGATAAATAAGGATGGGGTGCTTCTTTACGAGCTTAAGTGATACGCTCAGCTAAGGCTGAACATCGAGTCTGCGGTGAAGACAGTCTATAGTTGAGAGCCATTTCAGTAAAGATCTTCCCGACGTTGTTTCCAGACCGGCAGAGCCTCTCTAACCTCTTCAATTTGGGTCAAATCAAGATCGATCATCAGAATTCCTGGCTTTTCGTCCAACTGTGCAAGCACTTGGCCCCACGGATTGACGGCTAAGGAATGACCATAGGCCACATAGGAAGCATGGGGATTACGGGCAGGAGAAGTGCCCAGCATGAAAATTTGGTTGTCTAGGGCACGGCTGCGGAACAACAATTCCCAGTGAGCTGGACCAGTGGTCATATTAAATGCCGCGGGGACAATGACAAGGCGGGCTCCGTCCATAGCCATTTTTCGAGTTAATTCTGGAAAGCGAATATCATAGCATATTTCCACACCGAATTTACCCCACGGAGTTTCAAACAGTGTAGTAGCATTTCCTGGGGACAGTACCTGTGATTCTGTGAACTCAATACCATTTTTGACACGCACATCAAACAGGTGGGCTTTGCGGTGCAGGGCAATAATCTCTCCTTGGGAGTTAAATACGACACTTGTATTATAAATCAGTTCACCCGACAGTTCCGGAATTGAGCCGCCGACAAGAAAAAGACCATGGGTGCGTGCAAGGCTGACGAGGTGGTTCGTCGTTTCTCCTGAGGGGATTTCCTCAGCGTAGTCCCGAAAGCAATGGATATCGTACGGGCAATTGAACATTTCCGGCAAGACTGCCAGATTTGCCCCTCCAGCAGCTGCCGCCTGGAGCGAAGCTGCGGCATTGTTGAGATTTGCTTGCTTATCAGCCGCAACATGCAGCTGACATAATGCTATCTTTAGAGTGGTCACCAATTTTGCCTCCTTTGAATCCTTTGTTGTTATTAGTAAAGGACAAGTAAACATCTTCTTATTTAGATATTATGAATCTCTTCGAACAGCAATGCAAGAGATCCGAAAAGGCCTTTGCGGGCCTCTTTGTCGATTTTAAAGGATATTTAGAACAGACAGCGAAATAATATCTTGTTATATAGTTCAACGAAAATCTCTTTTAAACAAAGGGATCCCACTTAAGGAGGCAACGAGTTTTGAAGCCAGAGATCATTCAGAAGCTTAGTGAAATTGTCGGCAAAGACAACTTATATACAACCTTGGAGGATCTATATTGTTATACCTATGACGCCTCTTTTGTTAAGGCAGATGTGAAGAAGGATTTAGCGGGAGTTGCTGTGTACCCAGGTAACACAGAAGAAGTAGCACAGATTCTTAAACTGGCTAATCAAGAGATGATTCCAGTCGTTCCACGGGGAGCAGGGTCAAATGTCAGCGGAGGATCTATTTCTGTAGGGGATTGTATCGTCCTGGTGCTCAAGAGAATGAACAAAATACTTGAGGTTGATCGTAAAAATTTGATTGCAGTGGTGGAACCTGGCGTAATTACTGGCCAATTACAGAGCGAAGTTGAGCGAGTAGGTCTGTTTTATCCTCCGGACCCTGCCAGTCAGGCTTTTTCAACGATGGGCGGTAATGTGGCGGAATGTGCAGGAGGACCGCGTGGCGTGAAATACGGAGTGACTCGAGACTATGTTATTGGGCTCGAGGTAGTGCTTCCGAGCGGAGAGGTTATGAATACCGGTGGAAGAACGATCAAGAATGTAACTGGGTACGATATGACGAAGCTATTCACTGGGTCAGAAGGAACGTTGTGTGTTATAACCAAAATTATTGTTAAACTTATCCCTTTACCGGAAGCCAAGAGCACCATGATGGCAGTTTTCTCTGAGATCGAACAAGCGTGTGAGACAGTCTCTGAAATCATCGCTGTCGGGCTGGTTCCTTGCTCACTCGAATTATTAGACAATATTTATATTAGAAATATTGAGGAATATGCCAAGGTGGGATTACCCACGGAGGCAGGTGCTGTGCTCTTAATCGAAGTTGATGGGGATTCGGAAATCTTAGCTAAGCAGATTGCGAAGATAGAACAAGTCTGCCAACGACTAGGGGCTGTCCAGATCCGGATTGCCAAGACGAAAGAAGAAGCAGAAGAATTATGGCGTGCTCGCCGCTCAGCCTTTGCCGCTGTGTCGAGGGTAAAACCGACCATTATCGGTGAGGATGCGACCGTTCCACGGAGCAGCATTCCGATAGCTGTGAGGCGGATTCAGGAAATTGCAGCTAAGTATAACATCATTATTGCGATACTCGGACATGCCGGAGATGGCAATTTGCATGCCACAATCCTGACCGATGAAACGAATCTGGAGGAGGCAGCGCGGGTAGAAAAAGCCATCGATGAGATCTTTATAGCGACGGTGGAATTGGGCGGATCCTTAAGTGGTGAGCATGGTATCGGACGAGCAAAATCCAAGTATATTACTCGACAGACTGGGGAAGTTGGACTGGAAGTACAACACCGGATTAAACAAGCACTTGATCCTAACAACATATTAAACCCTGGCGTAATGTTTGGAGTGTGATGGGATGGAACGTTCATTTGAGTCATGGGAGAAAGAAGTCATCCGCTGTATTCGGTGTGGTGCCTGCCAAAATGTCTGTCCAGTCTTTAAAGAATTACAAGCAGAATCCACGGTTGCCAGAGGACGAGTGAAGCTGATTCGCGGAGTTATTAGCAAAGATTTGAATTTCACTGCAGGTTTAATTGACAAGATGTCCTTGTGTTTGATGTGTAAGGCTTGCGTTGTAAACTGTCCGAGTGGTGTGAAAGTCGACAAGCTGGTGGAAGCAGCCCGCAAGGAAATCACCGCCAAGAAAGGACTCTCACCTCTTAAGAACTTGATTTTTCGGTTGGTTTTAAAGAATCGTTGGGTGTTTAACACGGGTATGAGGACAGGACGAATTTTCCAAGGCCTAATCTTCCGTAAAGGACCTAATGGCCAAGGAATGTTACCGAGAATGTCCCTAGGGATAGATAAGAGAAGACTTCTTTCACCCCTCGCCCCAAAACCATTGAAAATGCTGTACCCGGAAGTAGTCAAAGTTCCAGAAGCAACTATGAGGGTAGCTTTTTTCACGGGGTGTATGATCAACTATATTTATACGGATACCGGTCGGGCGGTGATCAACGTCCTAAAACAAAATGGAGTGGAGGTTGTCATTCCTGCTCTCCAAAACTGTTGTGGTACCCCAGTCAGGATTAATGGGGACTATCAAACGGCTAAAGAGATGGCGAGAGCAAATATCGATGTCTTACTGAAAGAAGAGGTCGATGTCGTAGTCGTGGCCTGTGGCACGTGCGGTTTAAGTCTGAAGGAAGAGTATGCTGAGTTACTTGAGGATGATCCGATCTATGCCGAAAAGGCGAAGAAGCTTGGGGCCATGATCAAGGATTTCACAGAACTGGTGGTTTCCTTAGCGGGGTTCGAGGATAAAATGGGTTGTTTGCCAATCAAGGTTACCTATCATGATCCTTGTCACCTGGTTAGAGGATTAAAGGTAAAAGAACAACCCAGACAGATCATCAGAAGTATCCCGGGGTTGACGTTTGAAGAAATGAGTAAACCGGATACCTGCTGTGGTAGTGCAGGTTCCTTCAGCTTATACCACTACGAACTATCCACAAAAATCAATGACCATAAAGTTGAGTCTATTAAACAGACGGACGCAGAAGTGTTGGTGACAGGGTGTTCCGCTTGTCGAATGCACATCGCGGACGGGCTGAATCGCCAAGGAGTTTCTGTACAGGTGATGCATACTGCACAACTTTTGGAAATGGCTTATGATGCTAAGCAAAATAAGGGAAGCTAGGAAGAAAGAGAATAGAATAGAGGAATAGAGAAACAGGGAACATCTTTTGAAAAACGCCATCAATATTGAAAGGGAGAGTAAAGGATGAATAGTTTTAACCTTGCCTATGGTAAAGAGGCGTTGTCTTTTAGTCTTTCATCTTCCGTGAAGGTTAAGGAAATTAAAGCAAAAGCCAGTCAGCCGATTTTAGAAATCGAACAGGCAATTCTCCAGGCTTTGGCTCATCCTCTTGGCACGGCTCCACTGATCGAGGTGGTAAAACCAGGGGATAAAGTAGTAATTATAGTTAGTGACCTTACACGACTATGGGTACGGACAGATGTCCTTTTGCCGGTATTGCTGGATGTTTTAAATGGAGCCGGAGTACCGGATAAGGACATTTCTCTTGTAACGGCAACCGGGGACCACCGTTTGCTGACCTTAGAAGAACACACGGCAATTTGTGGGGCAAAAGTTTTGGCGAGGGTTCCGATCTTTGATCACGAGTGTCATGCCCAGGATTTAGTGGATTTGGGCAAATCCTCACGGGGAACACCCTTTAGTGTAAACCGTCGAGTGTGGGAAGCGGACAAGGTGATTCTGACCGGTGGAATTGCGTATCATTTGCTGGCAGGATTTGGTGGTGGCCGTAAGTCTATTGCGCCTGGAGTTTGTAGCTACGAGATGATTCAGCAAAACCATGCTTTAGCACTTCAAGGAGGAGGGACCTCTGGAATTAATCCAAACATAGAGACTGGAAAAATGGAGGGCAATCCGGTTGCTGAGGATATGTTAGAAATTGCGCGTCTAGTGGGCGTAGACTTCATACTAAACGTCGTTGTTAACGAGAAGAAAGAATTTGTCTATCTTGCAGCCGGTGAGTTGTATGAGGCACATTTAGCGGGCTGTCGGGTTACCGAAGAAATCTTCGGAATTGAAATCGAAGAAAAGGCGGAGCTAGTCATCGTATCGAGCGGTGGGTATCCCAAAGATACTCAGCTTTACCAATCAATCAAGGCCCTGGATAATGCTAGTTATGCGGTAAAAGAAGGTGGAGTTATTATCCTGGTTAGTGAATGCTCTGAGGGAGTAGGTTCTCAACCTTTTCAGGAATTTTTTAAGGATGACGAGGTGGAGGGGATGAATGCCAGACTTCATGCTGACTTTACCATGCCAGGCTATATAAGCTTGAAAACAGCGAGCATCTGCCAAAAGTCACCCGTCATTTTGATCAGTTCCTTATCGGAGGATCTTGTTAAAGGCGTGAAGATGATTCCGTCTAATAGCCCTGCAGGAGCTTTGCAGTTAGCAAGTCAAATACTTGGACATCAACCTGAATCTGTCTATATAATGCCTCACGGCGGAAGCACCTTTCCGATCGTGAGTTAGTTGTAATTGTAAGTGGTAAATAGTGCCTTATCCTGAAATCGGGATAAGGCACTATTTACCTTACGACGGTAATAAAAGAACTTTGAAAATATAAACTTTGCAAGAATAGGAAATACTTAATAAATATGGATGATACTGCCGAAACCATTGTTTTCCATTTAACTACAAAATATAATAGTCAAGAAATGAAATATAGGAGGTAATAAGGGATAATTTATTAAAAAGGTTGCTTTTTGTAAGTAAATGAAAGGGGGATAGAAACGACATAGTATATTATACTGCACCGTTAGAGTATGCTGTAGAGAAAGACAATATATTGTATACAAAGGATAAGCAAGTAATTAAACGAGAAAATATAAAAAGCAAATTCAAACATGATCAGAAAAAGTTAGAAGAAAATAAAGATATTATTAAAAGAGTAAAAAAAGAAGATCATTTCAAGATTAAGGAGTGGATGTGTGGCTATAATGGGCAAATAAGCGGAGAAAGCGGATATGGTGGAATATACGATACCTATTCATATGTCAACGATAGGTATGGTTCAGGATGGACAGCAAATTGGCAAAGATATTTAAATGTTACACCTCGTTTACAAAATGACCTTGAATCAGGTGCAAATAACTGTACACTTTCTTCAATTACTATGGTATTTGATTATCATAGAAGTCGGGGAATCTGGAATACCTTCAAGCATTAGTACTCTTTACAGCAATGTTAGAAGTATTGCTGTAGGATATGGATATACATTCAGTGGCGGAACAAATCCGACATACGCAGATGATATTGTTACTGATTTGTGGCATCAATATGGGCATTCAACAGGGAGAGGGAATAACGATTATGTATTGAGTTGGAGCACGGCAGAGGCAGAAATCGACCAAGATAGGCCTTTTGTCTTTAATTTGCCAAATGGTTATTACGCAAATCACTCTGTATGTGTTACGGGGTATATCATATATAATAGTACTAAAGAATTTTTCAAAGTTAATGATAACTGGACAACCTCGAGTAGGTTTATAGATTGGGAAGCTGTTTCATTCGGAAGTTTTACCAAGATATTTCCATCGTGATAATAAATATTAGTACAGTATATTGAATTAGTGAAAAGTGAGTGGAATGCATGATACATTAATGTTATATCCACTCACTTCTTCCCATATTATAAAAAAAGAACTCCTAACGTTTTTAATATCTGAGTTGTTTTGTAGCCAAGTAGGGAGAGAGATATAATGAGACAATTAATATTCAATGTCACTGTAATAATTGTAATTATTACTTTAAGTTACCTACTCGCATTTTTTTTAATAAAAAAAAGAATTTTCTTATATATTCAATAATTGCCCTAAGTTTACTATGGGGGGGTTTAGGGACTTCAGTTTTTAAATATATAAGTAGTCAGCAACTCAGATTACCTTTTGACATAATATTTAATCCGGTAGTTGAGCATAAGGATTCTTTTGAGAATGAGACTCTAGTATTGCCTTTACCTGAACATACAGCATTTACATATCGTTACTCTGAAAATGCGGCTGCATATTATACTACATTATCAGAGGAAGATATAATAAAATTCTTTAAAAATCTTGCCAGCAAAGATAGTTTTATTAGTGAGAATCCCAATTTGAACAATGAAAAAATAATACTTAAATTTACTTATAAAAATACACCTTATATTGTAGGCTTATCTAAAAGTATTAAGCCAAAAGGTTACTACCTATATGTTGAATCAAATTTAAAGTAAATTAATTTGGATATAAATTTAGTTGGGGTATTAAAATATTTGACTTAATATGAATATTTTAGGCAACTTTTCTTTATATAGTGCTTCTAATGAGACCGATCTTTAATAATAGACAAGTACAAGATTTTAAGGTAGTATTTATGAGTTAAACCAATAAATATTTCGAGCGCACGTCTTCATTTTCAGCTAACTCCTCGACGGTCCCTTCAAAACGTACTTGTCCCCGTTCTAGGACATAACACCGATCGGCCAATTTTAAGGCAGATTTGAGATTTTGTTCTGCTAAGAGAATTGATATTCCAGTTGAACAAAGCTGGAGAATTTGCTCTTCCAATTCTCGAACGATCAAAGGTGCTAGCCCCTCGGTCGGCTCATCCAAAATCAGAAGCTCCGGGTTTCCAAGCAGAGCCCTAGCAATACTTAACATTTGCTGTTCTCCTCCGCTTAAGTTCCCACCTCTACGATTCTCTACTCTTTTCAGAACGGGGAATAAGCCATGAACTTTAGCCAAATCCCAAGCACCCGGTTTAATTCCTGCTGCGATCTCGAGATTTTCACGTACAGACAAGTCTGCGAAGATCCGGCGGTTATCAGGGACAAAGCTAATTCCTAATTTAACCATGCGGTTGGTAGCAACCTTGGTAATTTCCTGGCCTTTAAAAAAGATTTGTCCGGTTTTCGGCGGGGTAAGTCCAATAATGCTCTTAAGTGTCGTTGTCTTGCCTACCCCGTTACGACCAAGCAGGCAGACTACTTCTCCTTTACTTACCTGTAAGGATAAACCGAATAAGATATGACTTAACCCGTAATAGGTGTGAATGTCTCTAACGTCTAACATCATTCCGCTTCCCCCAAATAGGCATTTTGCACAGATTTATCGTTTCTGATATCTTCCGGCAGACCCTGAGCAATGGTTTTACCCTGATGAAGAACCATTATTTTTTGGGCAACATCAAAAACTAATTCCATATCGTGCTCAGTGAGCAGAATGGTAAGGCCTTTTTCCTGGGATAACCGCTTAATTAGATTGACTATTTTGCGGGTTTCTTCTGACGACATCCCAGCAGTTGGTTCATCTAAGAGTAAGAGTTCGGGTTTGCTACCCAGTGCAATCGCAATTTCTAGGACTTTTTGATCCCCATAAGAGAGAGAACTGCACGAACGATCTTTAAATTCAAACAGTCCGAAACTTTCTAAAACCTCTAATGACTCTTCAATAAGGAGTTTTTTGGAGGGTCTGAAAAATTTGCGATCCAAGCGATGTTTAGCGATGACAGAGGTTTGCACGTTTTCAAAAACCGTAAGACTTTGGAAAATATTGATTAACTGAAAGGATCTGGCCATACCTTTATGGCAAATCGTATAGGGTGCTGAGTTTGTAATATCTTGACCCTGGAATTTGATATGGCCGGAATCGGCCTGCAGGTGTCCGGTTATTAAGTTGAATAAGGTGGATTTCCCTGCGCCATTGGGACCAATGACTGCCACCACTTCTCCCTTCGGAACCGAGAGGTGAGCATCCGAGATGGCTTGAAATCCATCGAAGGCTTTCCTAAGCTGTTCAACCTGAAGCATGCTAATTCTCTCCTCTCTTACTCCGGTTTTTGCCATAACTCTCCATTAAATAACCAAGAATACCTTGAGGCAAGAAGAGTACAAGGATCAGCAGCAGCAGACCAAGGACAAGCAGCCAATATTCTGTGTACAGACCAACGACCATCGACAAAAGGACTAAAATCCCAGCCCCTAACGTTGGGCCCATAAAAACAGTAAGGCCTCCCATTAAGCACATGATCAGGATTTCAGCCGATTTGTTCCAAAATAACAGGGAGGGGGCTACAGAGCGTTCCACTAAGACAAATAGAACACCCGCAATGCCAGCGAAGAATCCAGCAATCACAAAGGCTGTCAGACGGTGCCGTTTGACATTGATTCCGACACTTTCAGAACGCACGGGGTTGTCACGAGTAGCAAGTAATATGAGACCAAATGGCGACTTGGTGATCAGATAGAGAATTGCGAGAGTGATGACTAGAACCGCAAGAGTCGTATAATAGACTGAATTTATGGAGGACAAGAATTCCGGAACGGGTATGGCATGGATGCCGTTGTCTCCCTCAGTCAGTGCATTCCAGCGGTAAACAATTGCCCAGACCAACTGGCCTAAAGCTAGAGTAAGCATACCGAAATAGAGGCCCCTTAAACGTACGCAAAACCAGCCGATCACTAAAGCTATGAGTGCAGCAATCAGGGGGGCGAGCAAGACTGCGACAGCAAATGGCCAAGACGTTTTGGTCATCACGATCGCTACAGTATAGGCACCAACCCCGAAAAATACGCCATGGTGTAAATGTAGAAGTCCTCCGTAACCGAGAACCAGGTTCAAACTGGAGGCTAGTAAAGCGGTTGTAAAAACAGTCGCCAACAAGTAGACATAATATTGAGTGAGCATCCTAGGGATCATCAGAAGTATCAAAATTCCGGATACTGACAAACCTAGGCCTAGATAAGTGCTCAATTTTCCTTTCGGATTCTCAATTGATTTCAAGTTATTCGTGGACATATCTGACGTTCCTTTCTCTACCAGGCAGATTTTAGTAAACCAGAGGGTCGTACGATCAGGAGAACACCCGCTATAATATAGGGGATAATAATGGCAATGCCTGGAATAAACAAAATTCCAAAGGCCTCCCCAACCCCCATAATAATAGAACTAATCAGTGCACCCCAGATGTTTCCTAGGCCACCTATTACCACGATCAAGAAAGCATAAATGATAATGCTAGCATCCATACCCATTGAAATGGTGGTCGTTGGCGCAATCAAAGCCCCTCCCAACCCGGCGAGCCAGCCACCCAAGGCAAAAACCATCGCAAACACACGGGTGCTGTTAATCCCTAAAACATCGACCATTTCACGGTCGGTAGCCGTTGCACGGCAGATTTTGCCAAGCTGAGTTTTTGATAAGAACAACCATAACCCAAGGGCAACAATCGGTCCCATAACCAGAAGGAAAGCATTATACCAGGGAAGGGATGCCCCCCATAGATTGAAGGACCCCCTCAAAACTCCAGGGATATCCATCGATTTATATTCTGTTCCCCAAATTATCTTGACAAGATCTCCAGCAATCAGCACTAGGGAATAGGTCAAGAGCATCTGAATTAAATGATCTCGGTTATAGATAAATCGAAGCAGCCCTCGCTCAATTACCAGACTGATGAGCATCACTGCGAGAGGAGCAACCAACAGGGCTAACCAAAAACCATAAGGACCTTGCCCAAAAACGGTTGAAACTGAGTAAGCAATAAAGGCGCCTACCATATAAAGTGCACCGTGCGCAAAATTCGTAATTCTTAACACTCCAAAGATGAGAGTGAGCCCTGCAGAGACAATAAAGAAAATCATCCCCCTGCTCAGACCAATAAAAAACTGGCTAGCGAGTGTGGCAAAATCCATGGGTAATCTCCCCCGTCATCATGATTTAAAGAAAACTTGACTAGCGCCAAGCCTTCCAGGCGCAGGCGGTCGCCTTAGTTGCACTTATGCTTCCAGAAAGTATATAAACTTTAGTTTATACTTTCTGACTAGTAGCGTAAAGGGCGGCACCATACAGCACCGCCCTTTTATCTTTTTCCAATTTCTTGACATTATCGGATACTATTTTGATCTAGCCTTGAGGATTGCGTCAATCGAAGGCATAATTTCTTCAGGACTCAGAGTGTGAAGATCTTTACCCGTAAAGGTACCATTGACTTTGGCAACGACACCATAGGACATGGGAATTGCGACCTGATGATCTTCTTTACGAAGGGTAGCCTTGCCGACTGGAGTATCGATGGTTAATCCTTCCATAGCGTCAATAATCTTTTCCTTGTCGGTACTTCCAGCCTTTTCAATCGCTTGACCGAGGAATTTACCTCCCATGTAACCATACAAAGCAAAGGCTGCGGGTTCACGATT
>DOPS01000329.1:6792-7568 GCA_003512645.1 Desulfosporosinus sp. | reverse complement strand
CTTGGCCAGATCGAAATATAGGTTATCTCTGAAAAGCTCAAGAAACTGTATGCCTAGCAGTCTCCCTTTTGCGAGAAGTGCTCCTTTTTGCTTCATATAAAATCGGAAATCTTCCTTAAGCGAATCTCGGCAAATTACCAGTGCTTCACCCATCAGTGCTCCATTCTTGGTTCCTCCAATATAGAAAGCATCCACAAGTGTTGCCAGATCAGAAAGATCTAGGTTACTCTCTTCTGAACACAAAGCCGAACCCAGCCTAGCACCATCCATGAACAAATAGAGATTATTTTCCTTGCAGAACCGACTTATCTGTTCCAGTTCAGCCTTATTATAAATTGAGCCGATTTCTGTCGGATTTGAAATATAAACTAACTTAGGCTTCACCATATGCTCATCCGTATGTGAATCAAGAGCAGCCTTTATGTGCGAATCGTTTAATTTCCCATTAGTTACTTCTATGGATATAACTTTATGTCCTGTGGCCTCTATCGCTCCTGTCTCATGCACCAATATATGACCAGTGTTGGCTGAAATTACTGCTTCATGAGGCCTCAAAAAAGCTGAAATAGCGGTAAGATTCGTTTGGGTACCACCTGAGAGTAGATGAATATCGATATCATTTCTCCCTATTCTTTGCTTTAAAAGTTCAACCGCTTGTTGTGTATAGCCATCCTCTCCATAGCCTTCAACCTGCTCAAAGTTTGATTCCATCAAGGAGTTCAATATTCTAGGATGTGCACCCTCACTGTAGTCGTTCTTAAAACTGTACATTGTTA
>DOPS01000329.1:0-6720 GCA_003512645.1 Desulfosporosinus sp. | reverse complement strand
ATTCTGCGTTTTTTCACTAAACCCTGCCAGTATCTGTTTTTATACTATCATATACAAGGGAATTTCGGGAATCGCCTGGAACATCGAGAACCCGTCGCCAAAGATGCAGGTTGTTCACCCTAAGGGCTATGCAACAATTTAGAGCTATATTAAATGAAAAAAGAAAAAAGGCCACTCATTGAGTAGCCTTAACATCTAATATTGAATCCCGCAAAGTTCCTCCAGAATTAATGGATACACGGCTCTAGATTAATCTTTAACCAAACATTACCAAACGTTATTAACCGGAGAATATAGGTTTGTAGCTAATGCACCTTACAACTAGAAATCAAAACCAGATAAAACGCAGCTCTGTTACCACCCAGTAAGGGAATCAAGACTTTAACCTAACTAAACGTAAACCAGTCAAAAACAAAGTTCAAAGGTAACTAAACTAATCTGGACAAATCCTCCACTATTTCTTCAATACTTTAGGTCCAACTGGGATCAATCTGAAAACAGTCATTAAGGAAAATTCGATTTTTGGAACGCAGGCCGGAATTTTTTGGAGAAACAAAGGCTAACTTAATTAGGCTAACCGAATTCAATATAAACAACAAACGGGCTAATGACTAACCACTGACCACTAAACTACTAACCATTAAACTAACTATCCACTAAACCAAACTATCCACTAAACTAAACTATCCACTAAACCAAACTATCCACTAAACTAAACTATCCACTAAACTAACTATCCACTAAACTAACTACCTAAACGACTGACTGTTCATGCAAAAATGAATCTTTCTCAACTGACTAAACCACTATTACCAACTGACTTGCTTCTACTAATGAGAGGAACTTTGCGGGAAAACTTTCTTTCTAACAACAAAAACCACCCTCTTAGGTGGCTCCAATTCTTCGAAATTCAGCATCGGAACTTAACTAATTGCGATGCATAAACCTTCGATGAATCGAAACTTTACCTAGCACGCGACCAATAAGTTTTTAGAAATCTGAATCTTTATTAATGAGTGTTTATACCTTTATTATACGTAAATCCGGTACTCTGTCAAGTGCCTTGAACAAAAAAACCTCTGGCTCAACCATTGAAGCCGTAATCTTATGATTGATTAAATAAGAGGAAAACAAGGGGACAGGTTCCTTGTTTCCCCCTCTTGTTTACAAGACGAGAGCCGTTCTTTAAAGCGCTTTCTTTGTGGTCTCTTCTATAATTCTGTTGCCCGTTCTAAGAGGGCTACAAGTAAATCCACTGCTGCTTCAACATCCCGTTTGTCAAGCATTTCAGCTGGGCTGTGGACATATCGAGTGGGGATGGAAAGAACTCCTGAGGGCACCCCTCCCCTAGACAAATGAATGGCACCCGAATCCGTTCCACCATACTCTAAAACCTCCCACTGGAAGGGAATCTTCCTTTCCGTGGCTATAGCAGCCATCCAACGCTTAATCCGAGGAGAGGTAATCATAGAGTGATCAAGCACCTTAATCCCTACTCCACTTCCTAGTTTTACTGACATTGGGTGCGCTTTGGGGGTATCTCCGGTAGCCGTGACATCCACAGCAATCGCCAAGTCCGGTTCGAGAGAATAGGAGGCCGTTCGGGCACCGCGAATCCCAATTTCTTCTTGCACCGTAAAGACAAACGCTAACTCATTTGTGGATTTGGTTCGTTTGAGTGCTTCTATTGCTACAAAACACCCAATTCGGTCATCGAGGGCCTTCGAGATTATCTTCGATTCCGATTCTACGAAATCCCCAATAAAAACTGCCGTTTCCCCTATGTGGACAATCTGTTCAGCCTCTTCCCGTGAAGACACACCAATATCGATATAGAGCTTATCAAGCTTGAGATCGCTTGGTTTATCTAATTTTTCAACTCCGATGGTTCCGATCCTGCCCTTGCTAAACTTGACTCTCTGTCCAACAAGGTTGGGGATACGCACTCCACCGAGGGGGGTAAAACGCAAGAACCCTTCTTTATCAAGATGGGTGATCATCAAGCCGATTTCATCCATATGAGCAGCAACCATGATTTTCTTACCAGTTCCATGACGTACGACCATGAGATTTCCTAAGGTGTCCGTCTTAAGTTCGTCACAGTAAGGGCGCAGTTGATTCGCTATGAATTCCGCCACTCGCTCTTCGGAACCGGAAGGACCAAATATTTGGGTTAATTGTTCAAGTATTGTAAAATCCAAATCCATCACACTTTAGCCTCCTTATCCATCGAGCTAATCTCAAGCTTACGCGGAAGTTCTTTTAATAATTCATGAACTAGGTTAAGACAAGCTGTATAATCCTTTTCTGAGATAACCGAGGCAAAGGAATGAATATAACGACAGGGTACACTTAAAGCAATTGTCGGGATTCCAGCTTTACTAACATGAATAGTACCAGCGTCGTTTCCACCACTGCCTCCACGCCGAAACTGCAGTGGAATTCCTTTATGACGAGCTATGTCCGTCACCCACTGGATAAGTTCGGGGTTGAAAAAAGTTGCTCTATCCATGAGCGAGCAAGCAGGGCCTTGGCCTAACTCCGTAACCCAGCCCTCTTCTTCGCAATCAAACACATCAGCCGCTACCGTTCCCTCAATGACTATCGCAAAATCTGGGGCGACGTGATAGGCTGCGACCTTGGCACCCCGAAGGCCTACCTCCTCTTGCACAGTAAATGCAGCAACTAGAGGGAAATTATAGTCTTGCTTAAGCAACTCAACCAAGATGGCACACCCTATCCGATCATCAAAAGCCTTTCCTTTGTATAGACCTTCTCCGAAAGGCTCGCATTTCGTCATAAAATAAGCATAATCGCCCAGTTTAACTTTCTTGGCAGCGTCTTCTTTGGATTTAGCCCCGATATCAATATAGAGTTGGTCAAAGGACAAAGCCTTTTGACGTTCAGACCGTTTTTGTAAATGAATGGCTTTAGCTCCGATTACCCCGACGAGGGATTCATTAATTTGTACTGGTTTAGACACCAGAATTCGAGCATCAATTCCACCAACCGGCCGGAATTTGAGAAAACCGTCACTAGTTATCTCGATGATCATCAAGGCTACTTCGTCCATATGAGCGGCAAGCATAACTTTCGGACCAGGAAGATGCCCGTTTTTAGTCGCGATCAAATTCCCGATTTTATCGACGTTGATCGTCTCAACAAAGGGTTCAATCTGTTGGCGCAAGAAATTACGGACCAGGCCTTCAGCCCCTGAGGTGCCGTTTAATTCGCTCAGACTCTTTAATAACATAAAAATCCCTCCAAATTGTCTGGTAAGGAGGCAATAAACTGAGCCAGTAGCTTTCCAGAATTAAGGACGTCTTGCATATCTAGAGTTTCTACAGAGGTATGCATATAGCGCAAAGGAATAGAGATCAGTCCGGTAGGGATCCCTGCTTGGGTTACTTGAATAGCCCAAGCATCCGTTCCAGAATGTCCTGGGATCGGTTCAATCTGAATCGGCAAACGGTGCTCTTGAGCGGATTCTGAGAAATGACGGTAAATGGCAGGATGAATATTGGGGCCAAGCGCCACTGCCGGCCCTTTGCCTAAATCAATGGTAACTTGACCCTTAGTATCCGGTGTGCTGGCGTGGGTAACATCAATGGCCACTGCTAAATCCGGATTGAGCGTATAAGCACTGGTAAGAGCTCCCCGGAGTCCTACTTCTTCCTGGGTCGTAGCCACCGCAATCACATCGTGAAAATGCTGGAGGCGGGAGAGTTCTTCTAGGCAAACCATCATCACCACAACCCCAGCACGATCATCCAAGGATTTTCCCGCCATCACATGCTTAAGCAAAGGATATAGTTCTCGCTTTAGGGTGATTATATCTCCGACTTGGATAATCTCATTAAGTTTAGCGGGGGAAAGTCCAACGTCAATCGCCATTTCCTCCATCTTAACCGCTTGATTCAAGTCCTCATTCTGTAATAGGTGTGGAGGCAAAGAGCCAATGATGCCGGGGATGGTCTCTCGTCCATGAACAAGTACCTCTTGGGACAAGAGGGTTCGCTGGTCTACCCCACCAATAGAAGTAAAACTCAGAAAACCTCGGGGATCGATCTTCTTGACGATAAGGCCGATTTCATCCATATGAGCAGCTAGCATAATTTTCGAACGCTTACTATTGCCTTTTTTCAAAGCATAAACATTGCCAAACGTATCACACCGTACCTCATCAGCTAATGGAGTAAATCGCTCCATGACCAAAGAAGCGATAGAAGCTTCATAACCCGAAACCCCTGAGGCAGTAGATAAAAGACTAAGGAAATCTCTCGCGCTCTGCATTTGCGCGTTGATCAAACGCTTCACCTTCTCTCGGAAACATTGTTTAAACGTTATTTATATATTACTTCTACTTTCCATTCGGAATATCCTTCTCAAGACATTTCCCCCAACGGGGGTGAAACAGGGGGACAGGCACACTGTTTTCTCCTCTGTTTCTCCCTCTGTCTCCTCCCACTTTTTCCTCATATACAACGAAACAAGGAACCTGTCCCCTTGTTTCAGCTTTATAACTCGAGCGAGAGTTTACTTGAGCATAGATAAAGCGCCGTCTGGGGGCCAACATCTATTCTATTCACAGCTTGGAAATGTGTTCTCATTTCCTTTTCCCCATGGCGTACAAATCCGAAGTAATCTCCACCTTCTGCCCATTCGATAAGATCCGTAAGAAATCGACGCTTTTGGTTATAATCATAGAAAAGGACCCGACCATGGGAAAGTCTGCTGGCCTCAGCATAGATACTTTGACGCAACTCAGAATTCAACCCATGCAAAACATAGGATGAGAGCACCAAGTCAAAACTTTTAGCAGGAAAATCCAATCCCTTAGTAACATCCCCCTGTACTAACTCAATCGACCTCCCCGGAGTGGACTTTTTAGCTGCTCGGAGCATCGATGAGGAAAAATCTACTCCCACGGCCCGATACCCTCGCTCCGCTAAACAATATATAAAGGCTCCTGTACCACACCCTATATCCAAAACTCTGCCTCCAACTGGAATATTCAGCAACTCTTCATATTTGTCCAGAATAGCGCGATAATTCCTAACTTGACCTCCAAAAAAGACATTGTAGACAGGAGCAATTAGGTTAAATAATCGTGCATGTTTTTCTAATTCTCCCATTTTCTTCCTACCTTTCCTTTTCGCTATTTCTTTGAACAATTATCTGGTCTCCACCCTGTTTAGGATTGATTCATAGTAATGGCATTGACAATTTTGGAAATGGATGGTTTTATTAAAGTAATACTCATCTTAGCCAAGGAACTTGAGATTGAGAGGTGCTTTTTTGGATGAAACAATAATACAGGCTATTATAAATGCTCAAAATACTCAAGTAAAGGCTGTACTTGCGACGATTATCCGCACTGAGGGTTCGACACCACGTGATCTGGGTACCCAAATGTTGGTCATGGAGACTGGCCAAACAATAGGAACTATTGGAGGAGGAACTGCAGAAAAACTGATCACAAAACAGGCACTGGCGTTGTCGACTGCTGAAAGTGAAGCAAGCACTGAAATACATCGCCTAGAAATTAATCAGGAGACTATTACTGCTGGAATCGCTGTTTGTGGGGGCAATATGGAGGTTCTATTGGAGCCAGTTCAGGGAAATCATTTCTGGAAAATTGCTCAGGATCTCCAGATGAGTGGAAAAGATGTTGTGCTAGTAACTTCCTTAGCTAATTCCTCCATTTTCTACTTTTCAATTATTTACTATATTACTACATCTAGTTGCTTTATATCTATACCTCGTGCTGACCTTAGACGGCATCGAATGTCCTCCTCTTTCAAATAAATTCGTCATACTTATTGCAAAAAAGAGTACTAATAAATATCGCGTTCTTGATAAACGGGAATCTTACCTAAGGTCAGGGAAAAGCAGAAAATAATCTACTCGATATAAATGAGAGGAGGGCACCCAACTGGATTCTTCAAAGGTTGTCAATATGATTCCAAAACCTAAAATGAGTAAAAGCCTTATCACATCTGGCCTAGTGCTTCTAGTCCTTATTTTCTTGGGGCTAAATGCCTTTGTCATCGTGAATGCAGGTCAAAGAGGCATCGTTCTTCAATTAGGGGCAGTGAGCCCGATCGTTTTAACTGAAGGGATTCATTTTAAGATCCCCTTCATTCAAGACGTGATCCATGTTGATGTACGAGTCCAAAAATCTCAATCCGATCAAACGGCCGCTTCAAAAGACCTACAAATCGTTACCACAACTGTCGCAGTTAACTTTCACCTTGAGCCCAGTGCAGCGAATAAGCTGTATCAAAGTGTAGGTTTATCCTATGGAGATCGAATTGTAGATCCCGCCATCGGCGAAGCAGTAAAAGCGGTTACTGCCCAATACACTGCTGAGGAGCTGATCTCAAAACGTTCAGAAGTTAGTTCCAAGATCAAAGAGACACTGTCGTCAAAATTATCCACTTATTATATGATTCTTGATGAAATTAACATTACAGAATTCAAATTCAGTGAGGAGTTCAATAACGCAATCGAGCAAAAACAAATTGCTGAGCAGCGAGCTTTAAAAGCCAATCTTGATCTTCAGAGAATCGAAATTGAGGCTAAACAGAAAATCGAGCAAGCTAAAGCTGAAGCTGAATCGTTACGTCTCCAAAAACAAGAAGTCACCCCGGAACTTGTTAAGCTAAGAGAAATTGAAGCTCAAATTAAAGCCATTGAAAAATGGGATGGTAAACTTCC
>DOPS01000249.1:7434-9250 GCA_003512645.1 Desulfosporosinus sp. | reverse complement strand
CGAGTCCATTCACTCACACTCGGCAGAGCCAGCACAATTTTTTCCAATTCAGCTGTTGATATTTCAGTAGGCACTTGGACTCGGTCACGGACCTTACCATTGACCTGCAGAATAACCGTCACTTCATCTTGTACAAGAGCGGCCTCATCAACGTCTGGCCAAGGTTGTTTATGAATACTCTCAGAATGTCCAATTTCCTGCCAAAGCTCTTCCGTAATATGGGGTGCAAAAGGAGCCAGGAGTATCAAAATTCTCTCAACTGCCTCTCGACCGACCTCAGCATCTGCCGTTGGTTGTTCTTTATAAAGGTACAAAGCGTTTACCCATTCCATAATGGTACTGATCGCCGTGTTAAAATTAAAGCGTGTTCCAAGATCAATCGTTACCCTCTGGGTAGCCAAGTGGGTGTGACGACGCATCTTTTTGCCAACTTCGTCCAGATTTGCCCATTCGCCCGCTTGTTTAGAGGAACCCTCCCCCTGGCTTTTCTTAATCAGAGGCTCATATTGGGCTACTAAGCGCCAGATGCGGTTGAAGAAACGATAACACCCTTCAACCCCTTGATCACTCCACTCTAGATCTCTCTCAGGAGGAGCAGCAAACAGAATAAACAAGCGGGCCGTATCCGCCCCATATTTGCCGATGATCGCCTCAGGGCTCACGATATTTCCCTTGGATTTTGACATTTTAGATCCATCCATACAAACCATCCCTTGCGTCAGCAAGTTCTGGAAGGGTTCATCCGCGTTCAAGTAGCCAAAATCCTTCAAAGCCTTGGTAAAGAAGCGCGCGTACAAAAGGTGTAGAATCGCATGTTCCACGCCCCCAACGTACTGATCGACATTCATCCACTGATCCACCGCCGTTTTATCAAAAGCAGCCTCAGTATTGCGGGGATCAGTATAGCGCAGAAAATACCAAGACGAACAAGCAAAGGTATCCATCGTGTCCGTCTCACGCCGAGCAGGCCCTCCACACTGCGGACAGTTTGTTTCAATAAATGCGTTAGAGGAAGCTAGTGGATTCTCTCCAGCTTTAAAGACAGAAATCGACGGGAGCAACACAGGCAACTGATCTTCCGGAACTGGCACTGTTCCACAAGTTTTACAATAAACCATCGGAATCGGTGCACCCCAATAGCGTTGACGAGAAATGAGCCAATCTCGCAAGCGGAAATTAACCTTCCGTTGACCCAGACCCAAGCGCTCCGCTTCATCAGCAATTCGATCCCAACCCTCATCACTGCTCAGACCATCGAAGGAGTCGGAGTTAACCATGACACCGTCCCCTGTGTAAGCAGCTTCAAGAGGCAGATCTTTTGCTTCTGCCAGACTCTCAGTCGGAATAATAACTGTTTTAATTTCCAGATCATACTTTGTCGCAAATTCAAAATCCCGTTCATCATGGGCTGGAACACCCATAACTGCCCCAGTACCGTATTCAAGCAGAACATAGTTCGCTATCCAGATCGGCACTTTCTTACCGCTCAGCGGATTGAGACAATACGCCCCGATAAACAGCCCTTCTTTTTCTGCATCCGTAGAAGTACGTGCTATTTCATTGAGACCGTTCATTTTCTCGATAAAAGCCAGCACATCTGCCTCATAAACTGTCCCACCTACTAACTCCAAAACAAGGGGATGCTCAGGAGCCAAGACAACATAGCTCACCCCATAAAGGGTATCAACCCGAGTAGTGTACACCGAAATCTTCTCCGGACGTTCCTCCAAAGGAAATTGGACTTCCACCCCCTCAGAACGGCCGATCCAGTTGCGTTGCATGGTTTTTACCTTTTCAGGCCAGCCCGGTAACTTGT
>DOPS01000249.1:0-7404 GCA_003512645.1 Desulfosporosinus sp. | reverse complement strand
GTGGCACATGAAGGACACCAATTCACCGCCGCCTTCTTCTTGTATACCAAGCCATGTTTGTAAAACTCTATAAATATCCACTGAGTCCACTTATAATACCCCGGGTGACAAGTCGCCATTTCCCGATCCCAATCATAGGAAATCCCCATCTCTTGAAGCTGACGCCTCATGTTGGAGATATTTTTCCAGGTCCAATCTGCCGGAGGAGTTTGATGCTTAATCGCAGCATTTTCCGCGGGCAAACCAAAAGCATCCCATCCGATGGGGTGAAGGACATTATATCCGTTCATCCGCTTATAACGAGCAATCACGTCAGAGATTGAATAATTGCGCACATGCCCCATGTGTAAATCTCCCGAAGGATAAGGAAACATAGCCAAGGCATAGTACTTGGGCTTTGAGGAGTTCTCCTCTGTTTGATAGGCTTTGTCCTCTAACCAGTGTTTCTGCCATTTAGATTCGATCTCCGAAAACGAATACTTCTCTTGCATAAATCCGGCCCCCTTAGAAATAAGTAACAGATTATAACATAAGATGAAAATACAAAAATCTCTCGTCCCAAAAGGGACGAGAGGCTTGCTCCCGTGGTACCACCCAATTTCATAAGTGCTTAAGCGATCTTAACGGCTCGCACCGGTGTTCATTGTAACCTGAACACAGCTCCAGGGCGAGTTCTTGAAGTTCCCTACAGCGACTTGCACCTCCCGTCGCCTCTCTTGATGAGGGTTCTCCAATACTACTCCCTATCGTAGCAATGACGTGTTTGATTATCCAGAAAAGTTATACATTCTGACTAGTTTCATAAGAGATGGCTTCCGCATCTTTCCAGAGGCGTTCAAGTTGATAAAATTCACGTTGATCTGGGGTCATCACATGAATCACCAGATCACCGCCACAATCCATCAAAACCCATTTGGCAGTCGGCAATCCTTCGAGATGAATAACCGGAATGCCCAGCTCTGGCAACTTCTGTTCGAGATGATTCGTGATTGCTTTCACCTGAGTCGTTGTATTCCCCGTCACAATCATGCAATAATCCGTAACCATTGAGATTTTCTGGAGATTCAAAAGAGAGATATCTCCACCCTTTTTATCTTCAACGATACTAACCACTTTTTCAAGCATTTTAAGATCCAGTTCCAATAGTAGTTTGCCTCCTTTGTAAATCATCATAGGTTAATTGAGTTAAGGGATGAATAGGGCGTTTGCTTTCCCTTAAGTATATCAAAGTGTGTTCAACACAGGCTAACGTACCCTTTCCTAAATCATCATACAAGGATTGGCGCAAATTGTCCACTTTTGGAAAATCGCGGCTAGCTTCCGTCAGGTCTGCGCTATAAATAAGCATCTCTAATTGGCACATCCCTGGTCTCCCTAACGTATGATTGGCAACTGCCGCAATGACTTCAACATCCTTTAACCCATAATAATGCTCCAGCCAATAAGCTGCAACAGGACCATGTAAAACATATGGATATTGTTCATCTTCAGGATAATTAAGCAACTTCCACCTGCGAGCAAACCTTATTTGGTTTTTCAAAGGGATTTCTTTGGCTAAATCATGGGCTAACCCCGCACAACGGGCCTTAACAGGATCCAACCCATGGTGCCGGGCTAATTCCTCCGCCCAAACCGCAACACTCAATGTATGCTCAAAGCGTTCCGCTGAAAGAACACGAGTCGCCAAATCTAATAATTTTTCAACATCTAAAATCAAGTATCTCCCGCTCCCCTTTATCTCTTCCTCTAATATTATTTCTAAATATTATATCAATTAATCAATAACTGTGCAAAGGTCGGATTACATATGCATTTATTCAATGCAGTAGAATACCCCAGCTTGAAATTCCGTTGAAGGCGCTGACCTACAAGAAAGGAGACCCCTTAGTCGGAGGTCTCCTAATTGGAACGATAGTATTACATTTGTTTTGGTTTTGCTTCATTCACCGTTAGTGGCCTGCCACCAAAATCTTTGCCATTGAGCTCTTCCGCCATACGCGCTGCATCCGGCTCTCCCACTTCGATAAAACCAAATCCACGGGAACGACCGGTTTCGCGATCGGTAATAATCCGACTACTTTCTACCTCTCCATACTCGCTAAAGAATTCTCCGAGTTCTTCTGCAGTAGTATTCCACGGAAGATTTCCGACATAAAGTGTTGTTGTCATGATAACTGTCACCTCTTGCTTGAATTGATTTACTTGATCGTTTTTAGTATGGTCAAATCTAAACAGAGTATGCGAAACATTTTATTCTTCAGTATAAAGCCCTCGCTGTTGGATCAGTTGACGAACCCCCTCAGGCAAAAGGTAGCGGATCGGTTCTCCTCGCTTAACCCTCCTCCGAATATCCGTAGAAGAAATCGCCAAAGCAGGGACTTCCAGATAATGGATTTTACCCAGAATTTCAGGATGTTCTTCTTGCACTTTAAGCAGAAAATCACTCGCATCAAATCCGGGTCGCGCCGCACCAATAAATTGGATCAGCGTGAAGATTTCCTCAGCTTCTCGCCAGGAAAAGATCTCCCTTAGGGCATCCGTTCCCGTGATAAAATACAATTCATAATCTGGCCAAGTTTTGCGCAACATACGTAACGTCTCGACCGTATAAGACGGACCTTCCCTTTCGATTTCAAGGGCAGAACTAGCGAAATCCGAATTATCATTAATTGCACATTCGACCATCTCAAGACGCAACTCTCCGGCCGAAATATCCCTTCGATTTTTATGAGGTGGTATCCCAGTCGGAATAAATAACACTTTGCTTAGCTTAAACTCGGCGCGTGCCATTTCCGCAGCGACCAAATGCCCGTAATGAATCGGATCAAACGTTCCGCCCATAATCCCCAGTCGGGGTTTTTCCAGTGCAGCCACCCGTTTCAAGTCCGTCATAACCGTGATTCTCCTTACACGATTTTAGTCGTCCACTCCTCCAGATTCCACACATCCGTCACCCAATCTTCGTAGAATTCCGGTTCGTGAGAAACAACCAGCACAGTCCCTCTATACTCCGTGATGGCTCTCTTCAGTTCTGCTTTAGTATCCACATCTAAATGATTGGTCGGCTCGTCGAGAACCAGCCAGTTGACATCCTTCAGCATCAACTTACAGAGCCGGACTTTAGCATTTTCTCCACCGCTCAACACCATCATTTTGGTAGAGATGTGTTCACTTGTCAAACCACACCTTGCTAAAGCGCCCCGCACTTCGGAATTAGTCATTCCCGGATACTCTCCCCACACTTCGTCGAGGGCCGTCTTCCCATTTCTACGACTCGATTCTTGTTCGAAATATCCAGGGTAAAGATAATCACCCAGTTCAACTTCACCAGAAACCGCTGGAATATACCCCAGTAAAGTCTTAAGCAATGTCGATTTACCTAACCCGTTAACTCCACGGATTGCCACCTTTTGCCCTCGTTCTAAGGTTAAATCTAAGGGTCGTGTTAACGGTTCATCATACCCGAGGACAATGTTTTTCGCCTCAAAAATCATTTTTCCGGGAGATCTTGCTTCCCTAAATTTAAATTTCGGTTGGATCTTCTCTCTCGGCTTTTCGATCAGTTCCATTTTTTCCAACTGCTTTTGCCGACTCTTAGCGCGACCGGTCGTTGAAATCCGCGCTTTATTGCGCGCAATAAAATCTTCGAGGCGATCCACTTCTTTTTGTTGCTTGTCATAGGCCTTAATCTCCTGAACCTTGCGAGTTTCAAAGAGCGCCATAAATTGTTCATAGTTTCCAGTGTAACGGGTTAATTCCGAATTATCAACGTGATAAATCACATTGATAACTGCATTTATAAAAGGAACATCGTGAGAAACAAGGATAAAGGCATTTTCATACTGGTTGAGATAACGCTTTAACCACTCAATATGCTCCACATCCAAAAAGTTGGTCGGCTCGTCCAAAATTAAAATGCTAGGATTTTGGAGCAACAATTTTGTAAGCAAAACCTTCGTCCGTTGACCTCCGCTTAAATCCGTAACATCTTTGTCCAGACCTATTTCTCCAAGTCCCAAGCCATTGGCGATTTCTTCAATCTTAGTATCAATCATATAAAAACCATTGTGGTCTAAAATACTTTGAATCTCTCCGACATCTTCCAAGAGTTTGTTCATTTCGGTTTCTGAGACGTTACCCATTCGATCATACATCTCTAGGATTTCTGCTTCCAGATCGAACATCCCTTGAAATGCTTCTTTAAGCACGTCTCGGATCGTTTTTCCCTTAGTCAATACCGTGTGCTGGTCTAAATAGCCAACCGTCACGCGATTTGACCACTCAACCTTTCCTTTGTCAGGCATCAGCTTACCCGTAATGATATCTAAGAAGGTCGATTTCCCTTCTCCATTCGCCCCAATCAAGCCAACGTGCTCCCCTTTTAACAAGCGAAAGCTAACATCTTCAAAAATTTTACGACCACCAAATCCATGGCTAACATTTTCTACATTTAATACGCTCACGACTTAACTTCTCCCCTTATTTTCTCTTAATTCCTCATGGCCTTATAGTAAAATAAAACTATTTATTTATCAAACATACCGCCGACTTTGCGACGCTTAATACCTTTTCTCTTTTCCCCGATTTTTTGAGTAGCTTTATGTGGACCGCCTTGTTGAGAACTCTTCAGGTTTTTCTCCGCCACTAATTTTTTCATCTGCTCTAACGTTTTATTATCCATATGAACCTCCTCCAATATAATCGTACTCGAAATCCTATTTTCGTGCACCGCACGCAGCGCAACGCATTTCGTAACTTCATGTATCATTCGTCGTATCTCTGTACCGTCGTCCTCAGTGATCCGTGCTGAGCATACCGCACCGTACTTCATGCATCATGCATCATGCATCGTATATCTTACTTTGTATATCGTATTTCATATTTGTTGCTTAGTGCTTCGTGAATCTCGCTCGGTCCTCCGTGAATCGAGCCCGTGCCTCGTCCATCTGCGTTCGTGCATCGAACCTCGCGCTCCATCTTACGTGCTTTCGAACTTCGAACCTCGTACATCGCGCCTCGAGTTTTGGGCTATCTTTTCTGCCAGCTCATTCAAATACGTCCAACGTTCCAGCAAACTATCTAATTTTTGTTCTAGTGATTGTTGAATGGTTACTAACTCAGTTAGTTTTCCAAAATCACTGCCCATCTCATTCATCTGTTGACTATTTTTTTGAAGTTCCTCTTCCACTTGCGCAATCTGATCGTCAATTTGGGCGAAATCTTGCTGTTCTTTATAGGTCATCTTCAGCGCACGTTCTTTTCTTCGCTCAGACTCTTGTGTTTCCGGTCCAACGTTTTGACGAGGAGACTTTTTAGCCAAAGTCGCTAAGAAGGCTGCTTGTTGTTCGTTCTGCAAAGCCTCTTGCTCAGCAGCATACACCTGCTCACGATAGTCCGAATAATTTCCTACATACGACCGAATGCTTCCCGCACCTTCGAAGGCAAAAATCTTATCCGTAACCCGATCCAGAAAATATCGATCATGAGAGACAGCGATCACCGCCCCGGGAAAATCATCCAAATATGATTCTAAAATCGTCAATGTTTGAATGTCCAAATCATTGGTTGGTTCATCCAATAACAAGACATTCGGAGCCCCCATCAAGATCCGCAAAAGATAAAGCCTTCGTTTTTCCCCACCAGAAAGCTTGCCAATCTGAGTCCACTGTACAGCTGGGGGAAATAAGAAACGCTCTAACATTTGTGAGGCCGTTAAAAAGCCACCATCTGCCGTGGGAATCACTTCAGCGATCGCTTTGACCTCATCAATCACACGACTGTCTGGATTTAATAACGTGTTTTCTTGCGTAAAATATCCCATCTTAACCGTAGCACCTAATTCAAGGCTCCCTGAATCTGGCTTTAAGCGACCAGCGATCAAGTTTAACAAGGTTGATTTTCCACTCCCATTGGGTCCAATAATCCCAATTCGATCATCTCTCAAAAGGATGTAGCTGAAATCCTTGATCACAACCCCGCGGTCTGGAAACCCTTTTTCAACCTCTTGACACTCTAGAATTTTCTTCCCTAAGCGGGACGCCCCTGCTAGCATTTCGATCCGATCAGTATACTCCGTCGGCTTATCAGCCTGTATCTTTTCAAACCGCTCGATCCTCGCTTTTTGCTTCGTCGTACGAGCCTTAGCTCCCCTCCGCATCCAGGCTAGTTCATTGCGAAAGAGATTAAGGCGTTTTCTCTCAGTCGCCTCAACCTGCTCTTCCCGCTCAGCTTTTAATTCTAGGAAACGGCTATAATTACCGGGGTAAGGGTAAAGTTTACCTTGGTCTAATTCTAAGACCCTGCCAATAACGCGATCGAGAAAATACCGATCGTGGGTAATCATCACCAACGCACCCTTGCGTTTATTCAAATACTGTTCCAGCCAATCCACCGTATCATTGTCAATGTGGTTCGTTGGCTCATCCAGAATCAGGATATCCGTAGGATTAATCAGCGCACTCGCTAAAGCCACTCGTTTTTTCTGCCCACCTGAAAGAGTCCCAATTAAAGTGTCGAATTTCGAAATTCCCAGTTTATTAAGGATGGTTTTAGCCTCATTTTCCAGTTGCCAGGCGTCCAGTTCATCCATCTGTTGACCCAGTGCAATCAACACTTGTTGAAGGCTCTGCTGGTCCGGTTTATCATTCAGCTTTTCTAAAGCTATTTCATACTCTCTCAACAATTTCATAACAGGGGAATTCCCCCTAAAAACCTGTTGCAAGACCGTCGCCGAATCTTCAAAATCAGGATTTTGGGGTAGATATTCTAAACGCACTTTATTCCCCGTTGTAACTTTGCCTTGATCCGGCCATTCTACACCCGCTAAAATTTTTAGCAAGGTAGACTTACCCGTTCCATTAACTCCGATGATACCAATTTTTTCTCCATCATCAATTCCAAAGGAAATATCAGCAAAAAGTACTTTTTCACCATAACTTTTCGTCAGATTCTCTGCAGTTAAGATGTTCATGATTATTTCTCTTCTCCTTAGCAAAAGCTGTACAACACCTTATTATATCATAATTCGGCAAACTTTGCCCAAATAAAAAGTCCCATAGCCGTGCCTGTGCACAGTTTATGGGACTTTCGAAGATTTGATCATTATCCTTAGCACTAATAATTTTAGGAATTACGAGCCTCTTCTTTGGCTATTCCGTTTAATATTTCATGAGCGCCTCGCAGTAGGGCTCCAACTATTTTAGCCGACTCCAGCTTCAGATTATCCCGCTCAATTGCAGAAACGGAGCTCTTCTCATCCATAGACTTGATACGTTGACGACTTTCTTCTGACTCTTTAAGCATAATATTCATCTCATCTTGACTTGAGCGCATAATATTCATGCCTTGATTCATACCATGCATGTCTAGTCTTAGTAAGTCCATGTCCAGTTTCATAACTTTCAT
>DOPS01000076.1:0-4110 GCA_003512645.1 Desulfosporosinus sp. | reverse complement strand
GCTTTTCAAAGTCTGATGGTTAGTTTTATGAGTCCTGTGACAGAGATGGTAGGACTAGGGACCGAGCTCCAGGAAGTGGAAGGTGAAATGAATCGTTTAGATGATGTCTTAAAATATCCTATCGATCAAGAAGCTGAAGGTAATTTAGGAGAGACAACTCCTTATAATGGGCAGAAGCTTGAGGGATATATAGAACTCAACCAAATAAGCTTTGGTTACAGTTCCTTGGAGCCTCCGCTAATTGAAGATTTTAGTTTATCGCTCAGGCCAGGATCTCGGGTGGCTCTCGTGGGTGGTTCCGGTAGTGGAAAATCCACAGTAGCCAAAATAATTGCTGGAACTTACCGACCTTGGTCCGGAATAATACTCTTTGATGGACAGCCCCGTACATCATTTCAGAGAGCTACCATTAATAATTCTTTAGCCATGGTTGATCAGGATATTAGTATGTTTCAGGGGTCCGTGCGCGATAATATTACTTTGTGGGATGAGACAATCTCAGAATTCGAAGTGGTCCGTGCAGCTAAAGGCGCCTGCATCCATGATGATATTACTGCTCGAGCTGGGGGGTATGAGCATCCGGTGGAGGAAAGCGGGAAAAACTTTAGCGGTGGGCAAAGGCAAAGGCTAGAGATAGCCCGGGCTTTAGCGCAAAACCCAACGATTATTATTATGGACGAGGCCACCAGTGCCCTTGACCCTGTTACAGAAAAGAATATTGACGAAAATATCCGGCGTCGTGGGTGTACCTGTATTATAGTGGCGCACCGCCTGAGTACGATTCGGGACTGTGACGAAATCATCGTTCTTGAGAAGGGGAAAATTGAGGAGAGAGGTACTCATGAAGAATTAAAGCGACGTGCTGGAGTTTATGCCAAGCTAATCCAAACTGGTTAATGAACGAATTAAAGCAGGTGAGTAAATGAAGGTTATAGATTTTTTTAACCAAGAGGGTACTCAAGTGCCTATTGAAGGCAACAAACCTCAGATTTTAGATGATGCCAGCTATGTATGGATTGTAGGGCAAGGGAAGATTGCCGTTTTCTTAACGACCCTAACAGACGATAACAGGACAGGGGTCAAAAACTTCTTGTTTGAAGCAAAACAAGGAGAGTTGCTTTTTGGTATTGCCCCTGAGGGTTTCCCCGTTAAAAAAGGATTATTGGCCTCTGGTTTAATCGGTTCCTGCCTGATACGCCTTAAAGTAGAGCAGCTAAGAACGTTATTAGAGGGAGAAACATCTGAAGAAGTTACAATGCTGGTAAAGTACTGGTTCAAAGCTTTAGCTAAAGTTAGTAATTGGGATGATAATTCACGAGTAGAAATTGCGTCTGCGGAAGAAAAACTATTGTTTGATGATGACTATTCAACCGACCCTTTGGTTATGGTAAATTATCATAGTCAGGTTCTTCAGTTGACGACTAATCTATGGGAAAATCAAAATCAGGCGGAGAAAACTCGTCTGCAAGAAAAGGCGAGACATGATCAACGTCTGATGGTAAGCTCCATCTCTAGACTAGCATCAATTAACCAAAAAGGTAAAACAATCAGTTTGGAGGATGCAAGTGGAGATTTTCTACTAAATGCTTGTCGTTTGGTAGGTCAGAGCATAAGAGTGGAGATCGTTTCACCCCCAATAAGTAATCCGGGGAGTCAAAGTAATACTCCTTTAGAGGATATTATCCGAGCCTCTCGCATCCGGACAAGAGAAGTGGCTTTGAAAGGGGACTGGTATAAACAAGACGGTGGCCCCATCTTAGGGTATATGGAAGAAGATGACAGACCGATTGCTTTAATCCCCGCATCCCCTTCGAAGTATATATTACATGACGTTGCTTTAGGGATAAAGAAGGTTGTAGACAAAGAAACGGCTGCAAAGATCAAATTTTTTGGATTTGTCTTGTATCGACCGTTTGACCCTAAGGAAATCACTCTTCGGGGGCTTTTATCCTTTGGCTACGAAAGCACTTGGAAACATGATTTAGTAATGATAGCCTTGATGGGCATCCTGGGAGGTATGCTCGGTACTGCTATTCCCCTGGCAACAGGTATGGTCTTTAACAGTATCATCCCTGAAGGGGAAAGAGGTCAGTTATTGCAAATCGCCTTTTTTCTAGGGGCAAGTGCCCTGGCTACGATGCTCTTCCAGTTTACTCGTTTTCTTGCCACGTTACGCATGGAAGGTAAAATGGAGGGCGCGATACAAGCTGCTGTTTGGGATCGATTACTGAGTCTACCTGTTCCTTTTTTTAAGCAGTTTTCTGCAGGAGAACTTACTATGCGGGCTATGGGTATAAGCCAGATACGGATGATTCTCTCGGGAGTGACTTTAAATACAATTCTATCCAGTATTTTTTCTATCTTTACCTTTGCGTTGCTTTTTTACTATGATATCAAACTAGCTGGGATTGCTGCAGTATTAGTCGCCTTAGCAATCCTTGTTATGGGTTCTTTAGGGTATTGGCAGGTACGCTACGAGCGTAAAGTATTAGAAATCTCCAATAACATATCCGGCATGATGTTGCAGCTTATTGGAGGAATCACTAAATTTCGCGTGGCTGGAGCAGAAAGCAGAGCCTTTCATCGATGGTCAAAGGAGTTTGGTGAACAACGGAAATTTGCCTTTAAAAGAGAGACATTGGGTAACTGGCTAGCCACTTTTAACTCTTTTTTCCCCATTCTATCAAGTATGGCTATTTTTTATACTCTGACTTTATCAACCAATACGTTGTCACCAGGTCAGTTTATTGCTTTTAATTCAGCCTTTATCTCATTTATGTTTTCTACGGTCTCTTTGTCGGAGTCCTTAATCAGCGCAAATATTGTTATCCCCTTATATCAGCGGGCTAAGCCTATACTGGAAACGTTACCTGAATATGACGATACAAATATAAACCCGAAGCCCCTTACAGGCTCAATTGAAGTTAGGCATGTGTCTTTTCGCTATAAAGAAGACGCCCCCTTAGCCTTACAAGATGTCTCCTTTCAAATTGATGAGGGGGATTATGTAGCCTTGGTGGGTACTTCAGGTTGTGGTAAGTCAACCTTGTTTAGAGTCTTGCTAGGCTTTGAAAAACCAGAGACAGGGAAAGTTTATTATAATGGGCAAGACCTGTCTAAAATAGATATCAGAGCTGTACGCAAGCAACTTGGTGTGGTATTGCAAAATGGCCAACTCATGACCGGTGATATCTTCAGCAATATTGTAGGCGCTAACCCTTACCTGACTAGAGATGATGCTTGGGAAGCAGCCAGAATGGCTGGCATTGAGGAAGATATTAAGCAAATGCCTATGGGTATGCAAACCGTTATCAGCGAGGGAGCAGGTACAATTTCCGGAGGGCAAAAGCAACGCTTGATGATTGCCCGAGCTATTATTAAGAAACCGAAAATTATTTTCTTCGATGAAGCCACTAGTGCTCTTGACAACCGCACCCAAGCCATAGTCAGCAAAAGTCTTGACCAACTCCAGGCTACACGAGTCGTTATTGCCCATCGTCTGAGCACTATTATGAATTGCAATAAGATTATCGTGATGGATCAGGGGAAGATTGTGGAGAGTGGAACTTACCAAGAGCTTATAAAGAGTAAAGGAATTTTTGCTGACCTTGCCAGAAGACAGCTAGCTTAGAGTCTCTGATTTAAGGCGGATGTATAAGGCAGGTGTAACCAAACTGTCCGATGTCTAACTTGAGGAAGTTGCAGGTGCTCACAGCTTTGAGGCTATTTATAATATAAGGTAGGGATAGGTGCGAGAAGATGAAAAGGCGCATTGCATTGATTTTAATCACGTTGCTAATAATTTTTGCATTACCTGGCTGTGCTGAGCAAGAAAAGGCTAGCCTTGCAGATCGGTCAGAATTTAAATATCACATGTACATTGGCTTAAATGACAAGGATACCTATAAGCAGATAATCAGCGATGACGAGGCGCAAAAAATCGTGTCGGAAATCTGCCTGAAATATGTGGATGGGTATACAGTGACCAAAAGGCAGGGAGTATATAAAGATGATAAGGGTATCGTGACCCAGGAGAATAGCCTTGTCTACGAGTTTTATTCTGCGACGGATGACAAGATAAAGAGTATTATGGATGAAGCATTAGTAAAG
>DOPS01000077.1:0-3242 GCA_003512645.1 Desulfosporosinus sp. | reverse complement strand
TGTTTAGTTTTCAAAGACCATTAATTTTCCTTAGCCGTTTGCGGCCGGATTTACATCTTAGCATTTTCAACTCTCGTTGTCAACAACTAATTTTGTTGGCCATTCATTTAACTTTACTAAGCTAGACTCACTTTAGCTCGTTAATTTTGTGGCACTTGGATATATTAACATTTGCCAACTGCCTTGTCAACCGTTTTTTTGTATACTGTATCAAGAAATCGGGAATCCCTACGAAAGTTGTATTTTTTTGATTGCTAGCAACATTAGACAGATACCTGAACGACTATTTACTCGTTGTTTCAGGTACCTGTCTTATTTCTGCCTTGTATAAAAAGGTTCTATTGAACTTTAATCAGATAATAGTTTTTCTTGCCGCGGCGAGTGACAAGGTATTTTCCATCTAAACGTTCCAGTTCGGAAACACTTGTCTCTACATTTGTATGTCGAATATCATTGATATAGATGGCACCGTTCTCTATTGCCTCTCGAGCTTGACGTTTGGAAGATACTGCTCCTACTTGAACTAACATATCAACCAGACTGGTTTGAGGATCTTCGATGGTTGTGGAAGGCACGTCGCTAAAACCTTCTTCCACTTCAGCCGACGTTAGCTTCCCTAAACCTCCACCGAAAAGCGCACTTGAGATTTTTTCAGCTCGCTCAAGCGCTTCTTGCCCGTGAACCAACTTTGTCATATCGATAGCCAAAGCTCGTTGTGCGCTCCGCTTTTCGGGTTCTTTTTCTACGGCTTGTGCTAGTTCCTCAATTTCAGTCACTGTTAGGAAGGTAAAGTATTTCAAGAACTTAACAACGTCTTGGTCATCTGTGTTAAGCCAAAATTGATAGAACTTATAGGGAGACATCTTTTCGGGATCCAGCCAAACTGCTCCTGACTCCGTCTTGCCAAATTTAGTTCCATCACTTTTCGTGACGAGTGGTAAAGTTAGCCCGTAAGTTTCTTTTTCTTGATTGATTGCAGTCCGTCTAATTAGATCGATTCCAGCGGTGATATTACCCCATTGGTCACTTCCACCAATCTGCATCTCACAACCGTACATTTCGTTCAGTTTTAGGTAATCGTAGGATTGCAGAATCATATAACTGAACTCTGTGAAGGATATCCCTTTCGTCATGCGCGATTCTACTGCATCCTTGGCCAGCATGGCACCCAAGGGAAAGTTCTTGCCAATATCTCGCAGGAACTCAATGACTTGAAGCGAACCTAACCAATCATAGTTATTTGCAAGGATTGCTGGGTTTTCGTCACCTTCAAAGTCTAAAAAGCGACCTAGTTGATTCTTGATCTTTTGAGCCCACTCTTCCACAATCTCTTTAGGGTTTAAGGTGCGCTCAGCGGCCTTACCACTTGGATCCCCGATTAGACCCGTTCCTCCTCCTACCAAGGCGATTGATTTATGTCCCGCAAGTTGAAACCTTTTTAAGACTAAAATGGGCAGCAAGTGTCCAATATGCAAGCTGTCTGCGGTTGGGTCAAATCCACAATATAATGTCATCGGGCCTGTTGCTAATCTTTTGCGTAAGGCGATTTCATCCGTGTGTTGATAAATCAGCCCCCGATCCTGTAGCTCCTTAAAAATATCCATACAAAATATCCCCCTTTGTTAATCTAAATCCACGTGATCAGTATTTTCAATTCCTCATTATAAGGTTAGAAACAAGGAAAAGTCCCCCAACCCACCCAAGGTTGAGGGACGAAAATACTTCCGCGGTACCACCCACATTGAATCCGTATAAAAACGGATACCAGCTTCACCAGCGATAACGAGCTGATCCGAGAGTTTTTGACTCTAGTCCTGAGGTGTAACTCTTGGTTTCTGGGTCGATTTGCACCTTACACCGACTCTCTACTACCGTAGGCCAAGTTCCTTCTCAATCATTCCATTGTTTTATGCACTTATTTATTTGACTATATTATACAGTTTCTCCTGCAAACCCGCAACTCTCTTATACTTAAAGAGTCTTGATTTAACTCATACTTATTTAGAATTTCCTTGTCGCTGCAAAAGTATGATATAATTTCATGGATTAGACTGTTCCAAGGCCTCATTATTTACTTTAGGAGGTTTCATTATGCCATCGTCTCAAAGACCTAAGGGTTCAAGGCGCCCTAAGCGCTCATCAAGGTTACGGGTTGCTTTCAAGTTATTGACACTTCTTATAGCTCTCTTCACACTTGGCTTAGCAATTTTCGTTGTTATTGCCGTAGCCGGTACGCCGAAATGGGACCCCGCCTTACTAGGTGACAAAAAACAAACATCCTATGTGTATGACAAGGACGGCACCGAATTTGCCCTGTTGCACGGATACGAGAATCGTCAAACTGTTGAGTATTCTGAAATTCCCGATCTTGTTAAGAATACGTTCATTGCGGTGGAGGATAAGCGCTTTAACCAGCACATTGGTGTTGACCCGATTCGGATTATCGGCTCTGCTCTGAATGATATTCGAACCAGAAGCACTCGAGAAGGGGCTAGTACTATTACTATTCAGCTTGCAAGTAACGCCTTTGTCTCAAACCCTAACGAGAAAAAATTCACTCGAAAAATGCAGGTAAAGATTCAAGAAGCAGTCCTTGCCATCCAACTGGAACGCGAATACACCAAAGAAGAAATCCTAACCTTTTATCTCAATAAAATCTTTCTTGGTGAATCATCGTTTGGAATTCAAGCTGCTGCCAAAACTTATTTTGGCGCAGATCTTAAGGATCTAAAGCCAGCTGAAGTCGCTCTTTTGGCCGGGTTACCTCAGGCTCCCAGTCAATACAATCCTTATATTCATCCTGATTCTGCCAAAACTAGGCGTACCATTGTGCTCGGAGTAATGCGGGATGCTGGGATTATCTCCGCTGAAGAGTATAACACGGAGAAAGAGGCTCCCTTCACCTACGTTGAGGAAATGAAGAAAAATCGCGGTGGGGCTCAGAAAACTGCAGTAACCAATGCGAGCTACAAATTCCCTTATTTTGTCGATTATGTTATTGAAGAATTGGAAACCACTTATAGTTTAACTCCTGAACAAATTTTTAGTGGTGGATTACGTATTTATACTACGGTTGATCCAAAAATCCAAGGCGCTGCTGAAGCGGCTTTTGCTAACCCAGCCAATTTCCCCAAAAGCATCGACGATACAAAAGTCGAAGGGTCCATCACAATCATAGAGCCTTCGACAGGTGCCATTCAGGCTATGGTCGGTGGGCGGGACTATACTCCCCGAGGACTGAA
>DOPS01000026.1:0-8355 GCA_003512645.1 Desulfosporosinus sp. | reverse complement strand
ACATAACTTTCCCTCCCTTTCAAATTATCTTTCTAAAATTTATGTTCTAGGCTGTTTGTGTATCACACTCTTAATACGTAGTAAGAGCTATATTTGTTACACTTTGAGGAAATAAATATTTAGTGCTTAATTACTTGGAGAATATTGTAAAAAATAGAGAAGAGTTTTTACCGGTCGATGGTAAAGACTCTTTTTTTAACGTTATTAAACTGTCTTTGTTACAATTCTGGTTGGAGGCAATTTGTTTACCTTCTGCATATGCTGTAAATACACACCAAAGTGGAAAGTGTAATCTGAGGCCAAACAGAACATATCTATAGTATTGACGAAACTTGTCAGTAAATAATTCCTATAAAATGAAAGGAAAAACAATTGCCAAGGAGAATGATAACTAAAACCACGAATTTGCGTATTTTTTATTGTTAGGGTTGTTCACTTGACAGCAGTTAAATAAATAATAATGTTGAATAAAGTATTGGAGGTACATAATCTATGTTTAAGGATAAAGAAAGCTTTAAGCAAGCCTTTTTGATGAAGTTAATTGAGGGGGAAGGAATTACTACAGATGAAGCAACCTCTTGGGATAAATTTGTTACCTTGGTCTTGTTGCTAAAAGAAAAAACGAGCTATTATCGGGCCATAAACAAAAACTCAATTTCTCAAGGCAAGCAAGTCTATTACTTTTCCATGGAGTTTCTGATCGGTAAGCTTCTGCATAATTATTTGGTAAACTTTAAGATCGAGGATCTAGTGAGAGCTGGTTTATTAGAGTTAGGTATTAATCTCGATGAGCTATTGGAGCAAGAAGTAGATCCTGGCCTAGGTAATGGGGGGTTAGGAAGATTAGCAGCTTGTTTCCTCGATTCGATGGCTTTCTTAGGAATTGATGGTCATGGTAATGGGATTCGCTATAAGTATGGGTTATTTGAACAAAAGATTGTTGGCGGCCACCAAGTTGAGGTGGCGGATAACTGGCTTAAGAATGGTTATCCATGGGAAACAAGAAAGCCGGATAAGGCTGTGATTGTTAAATTCAAGGGAACTGTGAGAACTGAGTTCAGAGATGGGCGAGCAATCTTTAACCATGAGAACTATGAACAAGTCTTAGCTGTGCCTTATGATGTTCCGATTATGAGCTATGACAATTCAAGTTATATCAACAACCTAAGGTTATGGAGTGCTGAAACCATCTGCAGTGAATTAGATTTGGCCTGTTTTAATCGGGGAGAGTTCAATCAAGCCACCAGCTTTAAGTCGGAAGTAGAAGCAATTTCCTATATTCTATACCCCGATGATAGTAGTCGAGCAGGAAGAGAGTTAAGGCTTAAACAAGAATATTTCTTTGTTGCTGCAGGGTTAGGGACGATTGTACGAAGTTATAAAAAAAGGAACCATTTAAGTTCTTTACATGACTTCTCTCGACGTGTCTCAGTTCATATCAATGATACTCATCCAGTGTTATGTATTCCTGAGCTGATGCGCATCTTGATCGATGAAGAAAGAATGGGCTGGGATGAAGCTTGGAATATCACTGTCAACACTATGTCATTTACCAATCATACGGTTATGCCAGAAGCTATGGAAAAATGGCCAATTGAGATGGTTAAAAATCTTTTGCCAAGAATTTATTTAATTATTGAGGAAATCGATCGAAGATTTAAAGAAGATTTAACTGCCCGTTATATGGATGATGAGGAAGTGATACGCAACACCCATATTTTAAAAGATGGCTATGTTTGGATGGCTAATTTGGCTATTATCGGTAGTTCATCTGTCAACGGGGTTGCGCAATTACATACCAAAATTCTTAAGAATGAGGTTTTTAAAGATTACTATCGAGTTTTTGGCTACAAATTTAATAATAAAACAAATGGAGTTAATCACAGGCGATTTTTATTAGCTGCAAATCCTAAATTATCTCACTTGATCACAGAGGCAATCGGCCCCAACTGGCAGGAAGATGCCGGAGAACTCACGAAACTTCACGTCTTAAAGGATGATGATAGTTTTTTGGAACAACTCGCTAAGGTTAAATACGAAAACAAATGCCGATTAGCCGAGCGGGTTAAGTCAAAATATGGGCTGGTCCTTGACCCGCAGTCAATTTTTGATGTTCAAGTGAAGAGAATTCATGCTTACAAACGACAATTGCTCAACGTGTTGAAGATCATGCACTTATATAATAAAGGGTTAAATGAGCCGGAGGCTTTGTCAGGATCACAAACGTTCATTTTCGGTGGAAAGGCCGCGCCGGGCTATCACTATGCTAAAACTGTGATTAAGCTGATTAATACTCTGAGCACAAAAATTGAACAAGATTCTCGGGTCAACCAAAAACTTAAGGTCGTATTCTTAGAGAACTTTAATGTCTCTCAAGGAGAATTGATTTATCCAGCAGCTGACATTAGTGAACAGATCTCTACTGCCAGTAAAGAAGCTTCCGGAACAGGAAATATGAAATTCATGATGAATGGGGCCCTCACCTTAGGAACTTTAGATGGAGCCAATGTCGAAATTAAAGAAGCTGTAGGTGAGAATAATATCTTCATCTTTGGGCTTAGCGCTGAACAAGTATTGGCTTATACCTGTGATGGAGGATATAAGCCATGGGATGAATACCACAACAACTATGATATTAGAACGTGTGTGGATCAATTAAATAGTGGATTTTTCGATAATATGGGTGAAGAATTTAGGACATTATATGATTCCCTGATGATCTATAATGACGAGTTTTTTGTCTTAAAAGATTTTAGTTCATATCTCGAAATGCATCAAAAGCTCCAAGTGCTTTATCTGAATCAAAAGGATTGGAACCAAATTTGTTTGGCCAATATTGCTAATTCAGGAGTCTTTTCCAGTGATAGAACGATTAGAGAATATGCCGATTGGATATGGAAGATTAGATACCGAACCGTGAACAGTATTTCTTCTCAGAATCGCTCGCGGATATTCTAAATGGCATTAACTATGTAGTCTATGCTCTCTCGAACGATCCCTATCTTGTTGAGTGTTCACAATTTTCCACTTGCTAAAGAGGATAGTAAGAAGCACTTACAAAGTATTCTGGGACTTCCTTTAAGCGGAGATGCCTAAATCATATGCGTAATAGTGAGTGTCGTAAAAACCCGGCTTTTCTTAAAGGAGGAAAACCGGGTTTTTTCGACATTTTTCTAGCTAATCTATAAAAACTATTGACTTGAATTACAATCATGCACTATAATAAATCCTAATCTATTATAAACATATCGGAATACATATGTATTAAATTAGTTATAACATATGGATCCAAGTGAGTTTTCTTCTCCGATATCCAACTTACTGAGTCGGGATTGGTTCGGCTAAGCTTAGCTTAGCTTAGCTAGAGTTAAGATTGACCGAAGAAAGCTTTCCTTAGGGATTCATCGTATCAAAATAGAAAGCGAGTGTTGAAGAGATGGCTAAGCTTGATAATAAGTCGTTAAAAAAAAATGGGTTTTATGAGGCAGATTCAGGTGGATACTTTTTCAATGAGAATAAAGGTTGTCGGAGGTCAATTAAGAGCAGAAAAGTTAAAAAAGGTCTATGAAATTGCTCAGGTCTATGGCGATGGATATATTCATATTACATCAAGACAAGGGATTGAAATCCCTTTTATTAAGCTTGAGAATATTGATACCATAAAAAAGGAATTACTTAAAGCGGGATTAGAGCTAGGGTCTAGTGGGCCTAGGGTAAGAGCAGTTACCGCTTGTCTGGGAAGCGCTATCTGTCCAAGCGGCTTGATTGATACAACAGCACTTGCCAATCAACTTGATAAACGATATTTTGCCAAAGACCTTCCCCATAAGTTTAAAATGGGAGTTACAGGGTGTCGGAATAACTGTTTGAAAGCGGAAGAAAATGACCTTGGGGTAAAAGGTGGCATTCAACCGAGCTGGGAGAAGATGGACTGTAGTTTCTGCGGCATATGTCAAGCTGGGGAATCGACTAGATCCAACGGGAGCCATTAGTTTTCCTGTCTATTATTCAGCAACATTTAGCCATCCCGCACTTGGTGAAAGTACTGGCTTTGATTATTCACGTTCAGGTAATCCTACCCGTCAGGTTTTGGAACAGGCGATTGCCCAGTTAGAAGGGCGGATTAGAGGCTTTGCCTTTTCTTCAGGTATGGCAGCGATTACAACTTTATTAGGCTTGTTTAAATCCGGTGATCACTTAATTCTTACTGAGGATTTGTACGGGGGTACATATCGCTTATTGAATAATGTCTTTTGTAATTATGGAATAGAGGTCTCGTTTGTTGACACAAGCGATATAACTAGCGTTTGTAAGGCCTTAAAACCCAGTTCTAAGGCTATAATCTTTGAAACTCCTACCCAATCCGTTACTGCGAATAGCAGATATTAAGACTCTGTCCGAATTGGCTAAATCTAAAAACCTCTTGAGTATTGTAGACAACACCTTTATGACCCCAATTTTACAACGCCCTTTAGAATTGGGTGCAGACATTGTCATCCATAGTGCTACCAAATTTCTGGGAGGACATAATGATGTTATAGCAGGTTTAGTAGCCGTCAAAAATGAACAACTAGCAGAAAAAATTAGCTATTTGCAGAATGCTATGGGAGCAGTTTTAGGTCCCCAAGATTCTTGGTTATTAATTCGAGGATTAAAGACGTTAGGCCTGCGTATCACTGCCCAAGAAACAAATGCTAAGGGTCTTGCTCAGTGGTTATCGACTCATTCTCTAGTGGCAAAAACCTATTATCCAGGGCTAACAGACCATCCGGGTCATAATGTTTTAAAAACGCAGGCGGAGGGCTTCGGGGCTATAATCTCTTTCGAATTAAAAGCAGTAGAGCTTATCCCTAAGGTCCTACGGCAAGTCAAAATTATTTCTTTTGCAGAAAGTCTAGGTGGAGTGGAGAGCTTAATAACTTATCCTTGGACTCAGACCCATGCAGATATACCTATTCAAACCAGAGAGCGCTTGGGAGTTAATGACCGTTTACTTAGATTCTCAGTAGGAATTGAAGATGTTCAGGATTTAATAGACGATTTATCACAGGTTTTGGGCTAAAGGTTAGTATTGGAAAATAGATTATTTGGAGGAATTCTAATGTCTTATAGAGTAGCTGTGGCAAGTAGTGATGGTAAGTATATTAATCAACATTTTGGTAGAGCAAGACAATTTTTAATTTTTGATGTTAACGATAATAAATATGAGTTCTATGAATTGCGAAAAAATGATCCACTTTGTTCCGGTCAGGATCATAACGAGGATCAAATGTCAAGAACGGTGGAACTGCTGGCTGATTGTAGAGAGGTATTGGTAAGTCAAATTGGTCCAGGAGCCATACAAGCTTTGGCTTTAAAAGGAATAAAATACCGCATAGTGCCCGATTTTATTGAGGATGTACTGAAAAGTATAAATCAAGAATTTGACATTGGAAGTAATTAATAGAATAATAGGTATAATAGATTTATTAATCTTTTGTATATTTAAAATAAGTCTATTATATTTTTGGCAATTGGAGAGGGGTAAATTTGAAAAAATTTATTGGGGTTTTTCTAAAGGGTCTCTTAGTCCTAACTCCTGTAGCAATTACATTTTACATTCTATATAGTATGTTTTTACTAACTGATGGCTTATTTAAAGGGATGCTGGAGCGTGCGGGCTTATATTTTCCTGGGTTCGGAGTGATTGTTACACTCGCCGTGATCTTTCTAGTAGGTTTATTAGCCTCAAACTGGTTGACGAACCGATTCCTAAATTATTTAGATAAGATCTTTAATAAAGTGCCACTTCTTGGTAGTATCTATGGAATTATTAAAGACACTGTGAATTCTTTTTCAGCGAATAAAAAAGGCTTTTCTCGTTTAGTCGTGGTCAATATGTCCAATGAACTTAAGCTTTTGGGATTCCTCACGAATGATGAAGAAAGCGCATTTATTCCAAAGGGTTACGTGGCAGTCTACTTAATGCAATCAATGCAATGGGCCGGAAATCTCATTCTTGTGCCGGAAGAGAAAGTTCAACAGCTCGAAGTATCTTCTGAAGATGCCTTAAAGTTTATTGCTTCTGCTGGGCTTTTAAGTAAGAAGGCAACTTAACGAATGCCTATTGATCAGTAAATCATAATCATGGATGGCAGTTTGCTGCTCAGGAGCGTTTAAGTTTGTTATTTAAGTCATTTAAGGCTTGCCCAAGTAGGGCAAGCCTTAAATTTTAATAATGAAAAAGCTGACTTTTTAACTTGATAAATTACTCGGGGAGAAACGTTGCGCAATCTGTCATTTCAGTATTTTTGGCATTTGGAGATTGAACTTCGATCTTGTCTGCATAGCAATGATCTCCGCTACCATAATAATGGCAAGTATTTACTACACATTTAATTCCACCGTTAGGTTGAGGCATCTTTTGAGCGCGTCCTGACATTTTGACATCCTCCTTTATTTTCAATTCCCTAATATTATTGTCCAGATTCTCAGATTATATGAATACCAATTTCTAACGTTATTGTTTTGCTTGTATTTAATAATGCTTCGGATGATCTAAAACAGTATGACGTAAGCCAAAACCAAAATATCCTAATTAAAGTGGATAGCTGTATGATATAATATTGATTAAATTCACAAAAGCTAGCTTTAATATTTTTTGCCTTATCAGTCAAGAGCCATAGAATAAAGCGTTTTACCGTTCGATTAACAGCAGGATAAGGAGAGTCGTCAATAATGGATATGAAGCTCGAAAAGAAGAGACTGGCACCCTTTAAAGCGAAGGCGAACGAATATCTTAAGGATAAGAAAAAATCGTTAGGCCTTCTCAATGAAGCATTGCAAAAAGCTACTACGAACCGAACCGCATTGGGTGAAACCTGGGAGAAGTTACAGCTATTATTCGGGGTGTTAAGAGATTGGATTAACGGCAACTATAAGGAGATGCCCAAGCGCTCACTTTTGATAATTGTCTTAGGGATCGTCTATTTCGTTTCTCCTCTGGACGGAATCTTCGACTATATTCCCTTTGCAGGGTTAGTGGATGACGCTGCAGTAGCGGGCTTTGTCATTACTCAAGTTAGTGTTGATCTAGACAGATATAAACTATGGAAAAAGCAAGTCGAATCCGGAATAGAATCAGATCAACCAGATAGCTAATTAGTTCAACACAATACATCAACTTCCTAAGAGTGTGTGATTATGATGGAATTAGTCTACAATATTGAACACTCAGTGCGTATAGATAGTGCTCTTGTCCAAAAAATGAAATTGATTTTTTAAATAAGTAAGGTGGAAGTAAGAAATAGTACTTCCACCTTACTTATTTTTATGTGAATCAAATCAATCCAAGCTAGACATAAATTGTGTGATATTTATTAAATATTCCTAAAATTCTATCTATACTAGGAGAAAAATTAGTTGTAAAATTATATTAAGGTACAAACTCTAAATAAATCTAGCTAGAAAAGCGGGTGAGCTAATGAAGAGGATATCGGGATTTACCAAATCGTTACTAATGTCTGAAATAAAAATTAACCAATCCTATGTTCAGCAAATAGCAGAAGTGATCGCAGCAGTGATAGAATTTGAGGTTGCAATCATTGATAAAAATTTAGAAGTTATCGCAGGGACCGGAAAATATCGGGGTGAGATTGGTATTGTTTACGGCGAAGGATCTATCACGGAGCAAATCATTAATAGTGGTGGCAATTTTATCTTAGATGATGAACCACTTAAACATAGGATTTGCAAAGACTGTAATCAAAAAATTATCTGCAAACTCAAAGCCGCAATACTTTCTCCAATCGTATTAAACGGATATGTAATTGGAACAATATCAATTTTTGCTTTCGATGAAGTGGAAAAGAATCAGCTGCTTTCTAACCGAGACAAGTTGCAAGATTTTTTAATGAAGATTTCAGCCTTAACAAGTAGTAAGATTGGTGAGAATCAAATGCATGGTCGCCTCTCATTAATGGCAAACCAATTTAGCGCTGTCATAAACTCTATTGTCGAGGGACTCGTAGCGATTGATCATGCAGGTTTTATAACCCATATTAATAAATCTGCCGAAAAGTTATTGAGTATTTCTACTCAACAAGCTTGTGGGCAACACATTAATGATATTTTCCCTGAGTTTTCTGTTCCTAAAGTGTTGAGCTTTGGACAACATTATGCCGAACAAGAAATCAAGTTTAAAAACAAGGAAGAACTATGCTTATTTATCAGTACGATTACACCTATAAAAATGGATCAGGAAATTATCGGTTTGGTTATTTCCTTCCGAAGCATTCGTGAGCTGCGAAAATTAGCAGGACGATTGATTCGAGAAGATCGCAAATATACTCTTGACGGAATATTAGGGACCAGTAA
>DOPS01000302.1:0-22213 GCA_003512645.1 Desulfosporosinus sp. | reverse complement strand
GCAGGGTTTCTCTATCATTTCCTCCAGATGCTTTATGGGAAGCCAAGCGGCCGGCATCAGCCTGGAGAGAGTGTCAGCACACTTGCTCTGGCAATCCCCCTTTTAGTAGTCCTTTTCTTAGGCTTATTCATTCCCCAAAGCCTGAATCAGGTACTCAATCAGGTCGTCGAAGTGATATTGGGAGGAGTTTAGGATGCTAGGCTTACAGGAGTATTTACAGAGTTATCAGGGCCTTGAGATTGTTATGTGGAAGAACCAAGAGGGTATCGCTGAGATGGCTCCCAGCGACCTTCCAGACGTGTTGACTTATTGTTTAGATATACGACCACGTCCGATTTGGCTGACCCATGTTGTCAATGATGAGCGACAGTTGGGGCGTGGATTTTGTCTTTACTTGCTTCTCCATTTTCCGGGTAAGGATTTTTCGCTGACTCTAGTCGGCAAAGGGATAAAAGATCAATTTCCAACCCTTGCCTTAATCTTTCCAGCCCTGAATTGGTCTGAGAGAGAAGCCCAAGATCTCTTTGGGCTGGAAGCAGTCGAACATCCTGACCCGCGCTCTTTGGTCTTACATCCGGGTTGGCCCAAAGGATTCCATCCCTTGCGTAAGGATTATATTGTGGGGGACGAACGCAGTGCGTTCGATCGGGCACCCTTAGTATTTCCTGAAATGCATGGCGATGGAATCTTTCAGGTTCCAGTCGGTCCGATTCATGCCGGAATCATTGAGCCGGGGCATTTTCGTTTTTACGCTATTGGGGAACCAGTTCTGCATTTAGAAGCCCAGCTCTTCTATACTCATAAAGGAATTGAGAAGCTGGTTGAAGGAAGAAGTATTGAAGATGGCTTGCGCATCATTGAACGAGTTTGTGGAGTATGTGCACTAAGTCATGGTCTTGCTTATTGTGAGGCGGTTGAAAAACTTGCTAATCTGGAAGTTCCACGCTCGGTTTTATTATGGAGAACGATCCTCGCTGAATTAGAACGGGCTTACAATCATATTGGAGATATTGGCAATATGTGTGCGGGAGTAGGCTTTGCCCTAGGTAACGCCAATGGTTCGCAAAGCAAAGAAAGGCTTCAGCGCCTAAATCTAGAATTCTTCGGTCACCGCTTCTTACGAGGTGTGGTTGTTCCTGGAGGAATGAAGTCGATACCCTGGGCACTAGATAGTCAAGCCATTCTGAACCGACTCATTGAAATAGCGGATGATTTTGAAGCATGGATACCCTTGCTGTTGGAACATGACGGTTTTAGACAGAGGGCAGTGACTACGGGAATATTAAAGCAAGAGAATGCTATCGAAATGGGAGTTACAGGGCCGGCTGCTCGAGCCTCAGGGATAGCCAATGATTGGCGAGAACTTCATGCCCATCTTCTGTATCCCCATCTCAAGGTGAAATCTATGGTTGAACAGGATGGAGATGCTTGGTCAAGGTTAATGGTACGGGTTAAGGAAACTAGAGAGAGTTTTCGATTCCTTAATACTTTACTGTGCCAAGCGATGGAGGGACCGGAGCTCGACTATAAGCCAACCTCAATTGCTCTAGAGCAAATTAGACCGCTGTTTCCAGCTTGGGGGTGTGTAGAGTCTCCTAGAGGAACAGATGTTATTTGGCTCATGCTGGATGAAGAACGTAAAATCTACCGTTGCCGGGTTCGGTCTGCTAGTTATGCCAACTGGCCTGCAGTACCTCTCACTGTACCAGGCAATATTGTCCCGGATTTTCCATTAATCAATAAAAGTTTTGAATTGTGCTATAGTTGTTGTGACCGCTAGCCGAAAAGGGGAGATAACATGTTGAATTTGCTGTTCCGAAAAATCAAAATGGGACGTCTCACAGAGATGGGCGAAAATTCGCTGAAAACGCAAAAATCGTCTGATTTGCCAGCTAGTTTTAGGCAGTCCCTACAGATTCGGCACCTTGCTTGTGGTTCCTGTAATGGGTGTGATTGGGAAATGACAGCCTTAGGCAATTCTCTTTACGATCATCAGCATTTTGGCATTGACTTTGTGGCTTCACCCCGCCATGCAGATCTTTTAATGTGCACTGGGCCCGGCTCCACACAGTTGGTCAATGCTGCTCATGAAACCTATGAAGCGATGGCCAACCCAAAGTGGGTCATGGCCGTAGGAGATTGTGCCATCAATGGTGGAGTTTTTAAAGGTGCGTATGCCAGTTCAGGTGGAATGGAAAATGTATTACCTGTGGATATTAAGGTTCCGGGTTGTCCCCCTACGCCAGATGATTTAATTAAGGCGCTGCTAGGAATGATGGGGAAGAAAGAGTCTTAGCTCGTTTGGAGGAAGTGTCTGAGCTAAGACACTTCCTCTAGCTTGGGTGGAACGGAACAGTGGAGTGAACGCTTGGGGACTGTTTGAGTTTATTGACGCAAAGGCGCTTTGAGTGCTCACTAAACCAAGAAACTTTCTCTGGCTTTGGTCGACGGAGGTTGGAACGACAGCGGATGACTTATATAGGATATAAAAAAAGAGCCTGAGGGGCTCTTTTTTTCGTGAGACGATTATTAGTAATAATTTAGGGATTGGCCCTAAACATAGATTTAATAAGGATATTTGGTAAACTAGGCCATATATGTTAATAACATGGGATATGAGCTGTTTATATCTTAAATACGGCAATAAGTCATGATTGTAGCCAAAACAAGGCCATTTCTGCTGATTGATATTTATGAAGTTATTGCTTATGATTAAATTGACGTGACAATTGTCAGAGTAATTTAAATAGTTCACTCAACTTAGAGGGGGGTAGAAATGCCAGTATTCGTTGAATTATTATTTATAGTTATGTCAGGATCCCTGCTGCTAGGAGCCCTCCTATCTTATGTCTTACAAAAGCAACCACGCTTAAGCATTTTGGTGGGATTTACGTTTGCCAACCTTGCTTGCCTGGCAGGACTAATTTTAGGTCCAACACTCCTGTTGGCTAAGCACTCCTTAGACGTAATCTTGCCATGGTCTGTTTTCGGGATTAGCCTTCAATTTAGTCTTGATCCTTTAGCGGCTTTTTTTATCACAGTTATCTCAGTCCTCAGTCTTCCAGTGTCTGTCTTTTCTTATGGTTACGTCAGTGTCTATATTGGCAAACAAAATGTAGGAGTTTTAGGGTTATTTTATAACCTTTTTATCCTTTCAATGCTGGCACTAGTATCCAGCAGTAACTCGTTTATGTTCTTATTTTTCTGGGAAGTAATGTCGTTGGTATCCTATTTTTTAGTGGTCTTTGAACATCAGGATTATGGAGTTCGTAGGGCTGGTTTTATTTATATTGTGATGACACATATTGGTACAGCTTTTATTGCGATTGCTTTTTTACTCTTATATAAAGAAACTGGCAGTTATGTTTTCGCTCAATATTCTGCTCTAGCTCATAATCTTTCGCCAACGCTTAAAACAGTTATTTTTATACTAGTTACACTCGGATTTGGGACTAAGGCAGGAATAATTCCTTTGCATATTTGGTTACCAAAAGCTCATCCAGCTGCGCCAAGTAATGTTTCGGCCTTAATGTCTGGAGTTATGTTGAAAACAGCGATTTATGGGTTTATTAGAATTGTCATTGACGTTTTAGGTGTTGGATCAGTTTGGTGGGGGGTATTAATCCTGTTCATTGGAGCTGTCTCGGCCGTATTAGGTGTGATGTATGCTTTAATGGAACATGATATTAAACGGCTGCTGGCCTATCATAGTGTGGAGAATATTGGAATTATCTTAATGGGAATCGGTGCTGCTCTTGTTTTTAAAAGTTATGGCTACAATGATCTTGCTTTGATTGGTTTGACGGCGGGCTTATTTCATGTGTTAAATCACGCTCTTTTTAAAGGCTTACTTTTTTTAGGAGCTGGGGCAGTTCATTATGCGACACATACTAGAAATATCGAAGCAATGGGTGGGCTTCTAAAACGAATGCCTTGGACTGGTTTCTTTTTTCTGATTGGTTCGCTTGCAATCTCGGGTATTCCGCCTTTCAATGGTTTTGCCAGCGAGTGGTTAACGTACCAAGCTTTATTGGCCTTGGGTTCGGCGAAACTTGGGGCAACCATGAATATTATAGGACCAGTTCTAGGAGCAGCTTTGGCCTTGACAGGTGCTCTGGCCGCTGCGTGCTTTGTTAAAGCTTTCGGAATTATGTTTCTAGCCATACCTCGCAGTATAAATGCAGAAAAAGCTAAAGAAGTACCTCGTACAATGCTGGTAGGGATGGGCCTTTTAGCTTTGTTATGCTTGATCTTTGGGGTTATGCCTTTTATGGCCATTAACCTGTTAAGTCCTGTTACCTTCAGCCTTATAGGCATGGAAACAATCCCGCTGCTGGGTGAGTATCGCTGGCTGAATGTTCCTCCGATTATGGGGCAGGGTGTCGCAGTTATAAATACTAATTCCATATCCCCTCCCATGATCCTAGTTGTTTTGGTATTGAGTGTCCTGTTGGTTTCTTTATTTATTAAAAAGTTTGCTAAGTTTAGTAAGGTTCGAATTGATGAGACCTGGAATTGTGGGTCAGATCTCACCTCTGAAATGGAGTATTCTGCGACCTCCTATTCTCACCCTATTCGTATCATGTTTCGCGCGATATTCCAGCCAACTAGAGAAACCAAGAAAGAGTTTGTGCTTAAACCGTATTTTACAAGTCGCATCAAATCTCAAGGGGCCATTAACCCTTTTTTTGAAGATCACCTTTATAGACCGCTGCTCAAACTTTTTCTTAAATTTGCTGATAAAGTTACAGCCTTACAATCCGGAAGTATTCATCTTTATTTAGGGTATATTTTTGCTGCTTTGGTTGTTCTGCTTATTTTTGCGAGATAGGGGGGGATTGTGTGCTTCGGGAAGCAGCTATCGGTGCTTATCAAATAGGCTTAATTTTATTATTAGCGCCTTTACTCACAGGAATAATCAAGAAGACGAAGGCTTTTTTTCAAACACGTAAGGGGCCCACTATTTTTCAACCCTATTTTGATCTTTATAAGTATCTACAAAAAGAGTCCGTGGTATCTGAGCATACCTCATGGATTTTCCGGGTAACTCCTCTAATTTACCTTTCTTCGATGTTAGTGGTAGCTGCTATAGTACCTGTTGTTGTAACTCAGAGTTTATTAGCCTTCACCGGAGATCTTATTCTTGTTGTTTACCTTTTTGCTCTGGCACGGTTTTTCTTGGCTCTAGCAGGCGTAGATGCCGGAAGCGCTTTTGGCGGAATGGGCAGTAGTAGGGAGATGGCCGTAGCTGCGATTGCAGAGCCAGCTTTTATGTTACCGCTCTTTACTATGGCGGTTGCTGCGGGAACATCAAACCTTACAGGAATTGTACAAAGTGTCGTCAATGGAGGAGAGGGTGTCTTAACGGTCGCTCATCTAATGTCTTTTGTGGCCTTATTTGTGGTTGCTGTTGCAGAAACTGGACGAATTCCCGTCGATAATCCGGATACTCATTTGGAGTTAACCATGCTTCATGAAGGAATGCTGTTGGAATATTCAGGAACGAATTTGGCGTTGCTATCCTACAGCGTTTCGATTAAACAGTTCTTGATTTTCACATTGCTGGTCAATATCTTTTTCCCTTGGGGAATAGTCCTCGTCTCGGCGGGTATCGGGGCGTTGATTTTAGGGACTTTAATGTTCATTTTAAAATTATTAGTCATAGGAATGGTAATGGCGGTTGTTGAAACTTCTTTCGCTAAAGCTAGGTTATTTAAGGTGCCTGATTTGCTCCTAGCTTCTCTACTAATCGGCTTGTTAGGACTCGTTTCTAAGTTTGTGTTCAGGGGGTAATTTAAGATGGAGATGCAAAATTATCAGGGTTTTGTGAATTTCTTAATCACCTTACTCTTAGTTACAACATTTTTAATCATTTTAGCCCGCCGTCTCAATTCAGTCATTGTGGCCGTCATTATTCAAGGCCTCCTACTTGTAGCCTTAAGTGCCACGTTGGGTTGGACGACTGGGATTCATGAAATGTATATCGCCGCAGTATTAACGTTGGTGGTGAAAGTTGTGATAATTCCTGTTGTGCTCATCAAGGCTGTCAACATAGTAGCGATTAAGAGGGAGGTTGAATCCTTTTTGAATATGAAGATGACCTTACTCTTTGCCGTTTGTCTGGTTTTTATATCTTATTTAGCGACTGGACAAGTGATTGGGAAAGGGTCTGGACTCCTCCACGGGGCGTTGCCTGTGGCTGTTTCCTTGATGTTGATTGGTTTATTCCTGATGATTAATCTGAGATTTCCTATTATGCAAATTGTAGGATTATTTGTTATGGAAAATGGAATCTTTTTAGCGGGGATCGGTACGACGATTGGCATGCCTTTAGTGATTGAGTTAGGAATATTTATGGATATTATGGTAGGGGTTTTAATCATGGGTGTGTTAGTGTTCCGAATTAATCAGAGCTTTGACATCATTGATCGAAAAAATCTAAGGAATTTACGGGGTTGATTTTATGCCATTGATTTTAATTGCTCTACCCTTAGTTATGGCCTTGTTATGCCTGATGGTCACGGATAGAAGACTATTAGGGGCTATAAGTATTGTGGGCTTGGCAACGATCGTCTTCACGACTGTGCTCATAGCCCGACAAGTATTTGCGGGTTCTAATGTGGTTTGGGGTCAGTTTATCTTCATTGATGCTTTAAGTTCGTTAATTCTTTGTCTTGTGGCCATCATTGGGTTGATGGTTGCTTTATATTCTTTAGGTTATCTGGCCCATGATATTCGAGAAGGGGAGTTGTTGGAGAGGCGCTTGAAATATTATTATTTTTCGGTGTATATCTTTGTTTTTACCATGTTTCTCGTGCTAGTCTCTGCGAACTTGGGGATTATGTGGGTAGCTGTAGAGGGGACGACGCTGGCCACTGCTTTGCTGGTTGGTTTTTACAATAAACGAAATTCTTTGGAGGCCGCGTGGAAATATATCATCATCTGCACGGTGGGAATTATCTTTGCTTTGTTCGGAACTATCCTTTTGCATTATGCGGCAGTTTCGGTGACCGGCGAAAGCGGTTCTTTAGATTGGCAGACCCTGAGACGGGCTGCTCAACAACTGGATCCCAAGTTACTTAAACTTGCTTTCATTTTTGTTTTAGTGGGTTATGGGACGAAGGCGGGTTTAGCTCCGATGCATACATGGTTGCCTGATGCTCATAGCCAAGCTCCTTCTCCAATTAGTGCAATGCTTTCAGGAGTCTTGTTGAATTGTGCCTTTTATAGTATTATCCGTTTTCACTTGATTGTTTCAGAAGCCCTCGGGCCACAGTTTTCGTCCAATTTAATCTTAATTTTTGGAGTCCTGTCAATCGCAGTTGCTTTACCTTTTATTCTTGTTCAGCACGACATAAAAAGATTGCTCGCTTATTCAAGTGTTGAGCATATGGGGATTATTGCCGCTGCAGTGGGCTTGGGCAGTAAATTAGCCCTGTATGGTGCCTTCCTTCACATGATTAATCATGCCTTAACTAAATCTTCGCTCTTTTTCATAGTGGGTAATGTTTGTCAACATTATCGGACCAAACGGATTATTAGAATTAAAGGGTTAGTTAAAACTATGCCCATAACGGGTCCGGCTTTGGTGATTGGGGGCTTAGCTATCGCTGGATCCCCTCCCTTTAGTATCTTCATGAGCGAGTTTATTATTCTTAGTTCAGGTTTTGCCCAAGGGAGGTATGTGGTTTCGAGTTTAATTCTTATCTTAATAACCTTAATATTTACGGGAATTATTTACGCTACGAGTAATATGGCTCTTGGGACTCCACCGAACCGAGTTAAGGTGGGCGAGCGTGGGCAAGGGAAATTTGCCATAGTACTTGTTTTGATTTCACTGGTGCCCGTCGTTATTTTAGGAGTCTATATCCCGGTATTTATTCAGAATGTTCTCCATCAAGTAACTGCCGTTTTTGTAGGAGGAAACTAGTAATGATGAGGCAAGAAAGGGTTATTGAGCTTATTTCTAATTTCTTTGAGGAAAGGGTCATCATCGCTAAGGCCTATGTAGATGAACTTCATCTGGAAATCAATAAAAACGAAATTCTTAGTCTGGCTGTAAAATTACGTGATTGGGGGTTCCCTTTAATCCAACTTACAGCTACGGATGAACGTAGTATCCAAGGCCAGTTTCGCTTGTTTTATACATTTGCTAATGACGAGGAAAAGTTTCTGATTGTAGTGCGTGTCTGTGTAGCAGAAGTTGAACCGTCATTTCCTTCCATAATGAATGAAGTCCCGGCGGCACATTGGTATGAACGCGAGATAAGGGATCTATTTGGCTTGGATCCTATCGGGCACCTCGACAAACGGCGTTTGGCGGTACATGAGGATTGGCCGGAGGGGTTGTATCCGCTGCGCAAGGATTCTAATTTAGACATTGAGGTTCCCAGGACAAATGGTCAGTTTTCGTACGATAGAGTTGAGGGAGAAGGGGTTATCCAAGTTCCTGTTGGACCCATTCATGCAGGAATTATTGAACCAGGGCATTTCCGATTTAGTGCAGTGGGTGATACTGTCTTAAATTTGGAGGCTAGATTCTTCTACACTCATAGGGGAATAGAGAAACTAGCTGAAGGAAAAACTCCCTTAGCAGTCTTACCGATCGTTGAACGAATCTGCGGGGCTTGTTCATTTTCTCATACTACAGCTTATTGTCAGGCCCTTGAGAAACTCTCCGGAACTGAGATTTCCACACGAGTCAAGGATATCAGAACCGTTGTTTTGGAACTTGAACGCTTATATAACCACGTCGGAGATGTCGGAAACATATGCGCTGGTATTGGTTTCGCGTTCGGTACAATGCATGGAGCACGACTGCGAGAAGGGTTAATGCAGCTCAACGAAATAGTTTTTGGGAGTCGTTTCTTGAGGGGGATTAATACCCCTGGCGGGGTAAGACGGGACATTTCAATACAAAACATCAACCTTATTTTAGTAACCTTAGAGAAATTAGAGCAAGAATTTAAAGAATTGGTAGAAATAATGTTTGATACAAATTCCTATATGGATAGAGTTCAGACTACCGGTATACTGTGGAATCGGACTGCCAGAGACTTGCACGCAGTCGGACCTGTAGCAAGGGCTGCGGGCGTCGATCGGGATGTGCGGAGGGACCACCCTTATGCAGCTTATGACCGCGTTTCATTCAAGGTGCCAGTTTATGAGCAAGGGGACGTTTTAGCTAGGGTTAAAGTACGTGTTGCTGAAACGTATGAATCCATCAACATCATTCGACAGATCCTGCTCTCTATGCCGACGGGAGAATTAACTCAACAATTAGGTAGGGAAATGATTCCCTACAATTATGCGGTGGGAATGACGGAGTCCCCTCGAGGAGAAAATGTACATTTTATCATGATCGGTAAGGATAAAACTATTTATCGCTATATGGTTCGTTCAGCCTCTTATGTGAATTGGCCGATCATTCCTTTGATTGTGTCCGAAGATATTATTCCTGATTTTCCTTTAATTAACAAGAGTTTTGAGCTATGTTATTCTTGCCTTGATAGATAGGGAGTTTGAGTCGATCTTGTTTTTATACTAAGGAGGACCATGATGTTGAGGATTTTTAGTAAAAGCTTAAAGACAGGTATCGTTACGACGGACTATCCTAAAAATCCGACTGTTCCGGCGTCTGGTTTTCAAGGACTACCGGAGTGGCAGGAGCAAAGTTGCGATCTTTGTGGCCAGTGTTCGGACGTATGTCCAACCAAGGCCATAAAATTGCGGAATAGCAAGAGTGAATCTTTTTGGACAGTGGACCCTAAGAAATGCATTTTTTGTGGTTATTGTGTTGATGTTTGTAAGCAGCATTCCTTGGTTCAAGGTGTGGAATATGAATTAGCTGAATTAGCTGAAAGCGTTGTTCGAGCTCCTCATGTTCAGGCCTTTAAACATTCAGTTCACATACGCCACCTCGATTCAGGGTCCTGTAATGCCTGTGACTGGGAAATGACGACTCTAACCGGCCCTGTTTATGATATACAACGTCTGGGCTTTGATTTTGTGGCTTCTCCTCGTCATGCCGATTTGCTGATGGTGACTGGGCCAGTAACCAGAAACTTAGAAATTGCCGTGCATAAGACCTTTGCAGCTACCCCCGCACCGAAACTTGTCTTAGCTGTCGGCACCTGTGCTTGCAGTGGTGGTATTTGCGGTAAAAGCTATGCTAGTTCCGGTGGAGTTAATAATATTATTCCGGTAGATGTCTTTATACCAGGTTGTCCACCGCGGCCACAAGCCTTAATTCAAGGCTTACTCAAAGCAGTTGGCAGAGCTTGAAACAAACTTTCTCTCGTCAATTAAAAATAATCCCTGGAGCCTGCTGAAATTAGGCTTCCAGGGATTATTTTATCTTAAAAGTATTGTAACAAATTCGTGCGAAACAGTGAACCTGTCCCAGTGTTTTCCCTACACACTTGAAAAAGTGTGTTAAAAGGACCGTCCCCATGACACGCTTACGACACCCCCTTGTTTCAGAATTTAATATCTAGCTCTTTAATCTTGCGATAGAGCGTATTGCGTCCGATTCCTAAGATTTTAGCGGCTGGTGCGATTTTTCCTTTGGTTTGGGTTAGTGCATAGAGGATCGTCTGTTTGGTTTGTTGATTTAGTAAGGTTTCGGTAGCGGGTTCGGATTTTGAAACGGTCTGCTTAAATTCATCCGGCAAGTCTGCTACGGTTAGAATCGAGCTATCTGCTAAAGCAACCATGCTCTCAATACAGTTCTCTAGCTCCCGGACATTGCCAGGCCAGGTGTGCGCTAATAAATGGGAATATACATCTTCTTGAATCCCCAAGATTGGACCGCCAAACGATTCGCAGGCTTTACGGATGAAATGGGGAACTAAATCTCTGATGTCTTCAGATCGTTCACGCAATGGAGGTAATTCTATGGTGACGACTTTCAGACGATAAAATAAATCTAAGCGGAAACGTTCTGTCTCAACCAGCTCGCAGAGGTCTTTGTGCGATGCGGTAATGACCCTTACATTAATTTTTATAGTTTTTGTATCCCCGATTCGGGTAACTTCCTTTTCTTGGAGTACTCGAAGGAGTGCCGCTTGTACATTCAAGGGCATATCTCCAATTTCGTCAAGGAAAATAGTCCCCTTGTCCGCTAATTCAAATTTCCCGGGTTTCCCGCCTCGGCGTGCTCCAGTGAAGGCACCCTCAACATAGCCGAATAACTCGCTTTCAATCAGTGTAGAAGATAGTGAAGCACAGTTCAAAGCAACAAATGGCCCTTCGCAACGTGGACTAAGCTGATGAATTGTCCGAGCAATTATTTCCTTACCTGTCCCGCTTTCTCCGTGAATGAGTACGGAAGAATGGGTTGAGGCAACTTTCGAGGCTCGTGCCAGAGTGCGCTGCGAGAGCTGGCTATTTCCTACCCATAAGGTATTGGATGGAGATTCCTGAGCGAGCTGAAGCGTTCCAACGGCACCTAATGGTTGGCCAGCTTCGTTGACCACACGATTTAAGCGAGAGGAAATGTCTTGCCCGGCGTGATCTTTTAAACGGAGATCCAGAGAATGTCCACTTAACATCCATCCTTTGGGCGTACTGAAGATGTCTACGGCGAGTTGTCCGATGATATCTTCTTGTCTACGCCCAAGCAGTGCAGCGCCGAGAGCATTGATGTTAGTAATAATGCCGGCGTGATTAATGGACAGAAATCCTTGTTGTAAAAGTGAGGAAGCTAGCTTGGCTCCTTCTTGGTAAAATTTAAGCTCATTCTCTAGCTCAAAAAGTCGCAAGTTTTTCTCAATCATACTTGCGCCCATCGTCGCGATGGTTAAGATCTTTTGTCGATCAAGACTGGCTTCCCCACTGATATCTAAAACTCCTAGGGGCGCACCCTTGCTGTTTTGAATCGGGGCAGCCCAGCAGGCTAAGAAATGGTTATCGTGTACAAAGTGCTCCCAACCGAAGACGGAGATGGGGGCATTATCACGGAGAGCAGTTCCGATGGCGTTGGTTCCTCGAATTTCTTCACTCCAACTGGCGCCAGGACTTAAATTCACCTTTTGGGCTTTACTCATAAAGGGCGCGTCACCAATAGCTTCCATAATATAGCCATCGTTATCCCCCAACAAAACGGTGTAATTCGTGCTTCCAAGCAAACTAAAAATGTAAGGCAAAACAGTTTCGCCCGCACGGATTAGAGAATTTTGAGCCTCTCGGCGTTCATTAAGGCGTGGAATAGACAGAATGTCCTGATTAGAAATTAGCGAATGGTCTACTTGAAACTCTACGCTTCTCTGCCAAGAACGAAAGATGGAAGGAGTGACTTCGGATTCAACGCTCTCGCCATTTATAAAACGATTCCAATGGTTCCCCATATCGCACCCATTCCTTTCTAGGCATAGATTTTCTTTATCCTTATGATTGTCAGAATACCATATTTATATAAATCAAACAACAGGTTAGTTGGAAGTAGACTTGCAAAAACTGTTCCATATTGGAGCGTAAGTATCGGCAAAACTGATCGAAAACGGAACAACTAGTAATTTTGGGTAGTCTTACAACCTTATATCTAGTTTTTTTTGGATAAAATTTAGTGTTAAATAGTTTGTGTTAAATAGATTGTTTTAGTTAGTTTAAGTTAGATTAAGTTTGGTTTAATTGGAATAAGTATATTCTAAAACTTTAATTGCAAGATTAATTCTTAAAATTTGGTTTAATTTTGAAGTTTGAAACATTTGGTATGATAATTGCTATATAATAATGAGTAAGACCGCTTTGGGGTTAGTTTTTAAGTTTAATTACTGAAGGAAATGTTTAGCGGAGAAAAAGAAACGAGGAGGAAGATTCATGGGTGGGTATGCTGGTAAAATTCTGCGCATTAATTTAACAGAGGGGAATGTTAGTACTGAGCCTTTAAACATGGAACTTGCGAAGAAATATTTGAGTGGGCGTGGGCTTGCTGGGAAAATGTGTTTTGATGAAGTCGCAGCAGATGTAGATGCTCTTTCTCCCGAAAATAAAATCTTTATTTCTACGGGAGCACTCACAGGAACAAACGCTCCAACGTCTGGCCGGTATATGGTTGTGACAAAATCCCCGCTCAATGGAGTTGCTGCCTCTTCGAACTCAGGGGGATATTGGGGAGCTCAGCTTAAGTTTGCTGGTTATGATATGGTAATCTTGGAAGGCAAAGCAGCTAAACCTGTGTATATTGCCATTAACGACGACAAAGTGGAAATTAAAGATGCAGCTAATCTCTGGGGTAAAGATGTTTATGCGACAACAGAGGCTGTATTGCAGGAATTTGGGGATGAAAAAGCGAAAGTCTTAACCATTGGCCCCGCAGGTGAAAATCTTTCTCTGGTGGCATCGATCATGAATGACAAATTCCGTGCGGCTGGACGAAGTGGCGTGGGTGCTGTCATGGGATCAAAGAATCTTAAGGCGATTGTTGTTCGTGGAACAGGAAAGGTCGAAAATGCGAATCCGGATGAAATAAAAAAAGTCTTAAGCGCGGCTTTGGGAAAACTCAAGGAAAATGGTGTAACTGGCCAAGGACTTGGAACCTACGGTACAGCTGTACTTGTTAACATTGTTAATGAAAGCGGAATATTTCCGGTAAATAACTTCCAAGACGCATATGATCCTGATGCGGATAAAATTAGCGGAGAAACCATGACTGCAAACCACCTGATCAAAAAAGATGCTTGCTATCGCTGTCCGATTGCTTGTGGTCGCTATAGTAAATGGGAAGGCGGCGAAGGCGCTGGACCTGAGTATGAGGCAGCATGGGCCTTTGGTGCTGACTGTGGAGTCCATGATTTTGATGCAGTTCATGCCGCCAATGATTTATGTAATAAATATGGGCTGGACTCGATTTCAGCTGGCTGCACCATTGCCACAGCTATGGAACTGGCACAACGCGGATATATTAAGCCAGAAGAGCTTGAGGGGACACCACTGGAGTTCGGAAATGGCAAAGGAATGGTAGAATGGGTGCGTAAAATGGCTTATGCTGAAGGCCTTGGAGCTAAATTGGCACAGGGTTCTTATCGCTTGGCAGAAAGCTATGGCGTCCCAGAGTTGTCCATGTCGGTTAAGAAACTTGATCTTCCAGCCTATGACCCTCGTGGTATCCAAGGTCATGGTCTTCAATATGCGACTAGTAACCGTGGCGGTTGTCACGTTCGTGGGTATATGGTTTCTCCGGAAATCATCGGCCTTCCAGAAAAACTGGATAAGGATTCCCTTGAGGGAAAAACAACGTGGGTTAAGATCTTCCAAGATTTGACGGCTGTCATCGACTCCCTTGGATTGTGCTTGTTCACTTCTTTCGCCCTTGGCCTATCTGATTACACTGAGCTCGTAAACGCTGTGACCGGTTCCGATTATACGGACGCTGAACTATTGGCTTGTGGAGATCGGATTTGGAACGTTGAACGTTTACAAAACTTAAGAGTCGGAATGACCATGGCTGATGACACACTGCCAAAACGTTTATTAGAGGATGGAATTCCATCAGGTCCTTCAAAAGGAAGTGTGCACAGATTACCGGAGCTTCTACCTGCGTACTATGTTGAACGTGGATGGGATGTAGCTGGCGTACCAACAGCTGAAACCCTTAAAAACCTAGGAATTTAGGACATCTTGACAATTATCTCCCCATTTTAATGGGGAGATAATTGTCAACATACATTCACCAAATATGGTATAATATTCATATAGGGTTCTTTGGAAACCTCAGTAGTTGTGTTGGGGCACGCCAACGATGGATAGGTTTAACGAGATGTTCACTCGTTGCCTAGAATCTTGAAGCTCTCCATTTTAATGGAGCGTAGTTCACGATAGTATATCCTATAGCAAACTTGGTAAAATATCATAGAGTTTTTTAGGGGGACCTTTTTGGGGTCCCCCCTTCGAAGTACTTGGGCATATAGGTAGCCATCGAATCATTGAAAGGAGAGACAGAAGTGCGTGTAACCATTAAATTATTCGCGTCGTTTCGGGATGGCCGGTTTAAGGTTGAAGAGATGGATCTTCCTGAAGGAACTTGTGTTCTTGATATCATTCAACCGCTGAACATTAAACCTGAGGAATTAGCCATATGTCTTCTAAATGGGAAGGATGCTAAGGAAAACACTGTGTTGAAGGATGGAGATACCCTGGCACTCTTCCCACCAGTAGGAGGGGGTTAAATGAAATTCGAGGGTCGTTATGGGCGGAATAAGAAAACCTTGTCTGATGAGGACCAGCTCAAGCTTGCTGCCTCGTCTGTGGCAATTGTGGGTTGTGGAGGACTTGGCGGGTACATTGCTGAAGAGTTCGCACGAATCGGGGTCGGACGATTAATCATTATCGATGGTGATCGCCTAGAGGTTAGCAATCTTAACCGCCAGATTATGGCTACAGAACTCAATCTAGGACAGTGGAAAGTGGAAGCCGCTCAGGAGAGACTGCGAAGTGTGAATTCTGAGGTGCGAGTCGACGTCGTAAAAGGTTGGTTTGAAGAAGATAGGGGTGCTGAATTACTTCGGGAAGTCGATCTCGTCTGCGATGCCCTTGATTCGTTGCCAGCACGGGTTGGCTTGGAACGAGTCTGTCATCAAATAGAGTTACCACTGGTTTTTGCCAGCATCGCAGGTTGGTTTGGTCAACTGGGAGTTAGCTTGCCCGGAGATCATAGCGTTGCGAGGCTATATGGACGCGCCGATAAAGGTGTCGAGAGTGCGTGGGGTAATCCTGCTTTTACGCCAGCTGTCTTGGCAAGCCTAAGTGTGGCAGAAGGGGTAAAGTTACTGGTCGGACGCCAGCCCTCCTTGCGCCATGCTTGGTTACAGGTTGATTTACTGACAATGGAATTTGAACGATTTGAAATACAGTACAACAATTGATCAGGAAAGGTGTAATGAACCATGGGTAGCAGTAGCGAATTGTTTAAAGTCAAAACGTTGGCTGAAGCAATTGAAATCATAAAGCCCTATGTACTCGCCTATTATCAGCGCGTAGAAACCATTCCTTTGGCTGATTCGCTGGGACGAATTCTCACCCAAGCTGTTCCTGCCACCTGCGCATTACCTCATTTTCGCAAGTCCACGATGGATGGAATGGCCGTTCGGGCGGCAGATACGTTTGGAGCGAGTGAAAGTATGCCAGCGTTGCTTCAATGTCATGGGGAAGTACGGATGGGTGAAGCTCCGAAGGAACCCTTGGGGCAGGGTACCGGAATACTAATGCCTACAGGTGGGATGCTGCCTGAGGGTGCGGATGCGGTCGTGATGATTGAACATCTCGAACATTTTGGCGAACAACTCTATGGGGTTACTAAGGCCGTTGCCCCAGGAGAAAATCTGATCGATATTGGGGAAGACTTGATCGAAGGAGAGGTCATCCTTCAGAAATTTACTCGAATTAGGGCGCAGGAAATGGGACTCCTTGCATCCCAAGGAATACTTCAAGTACCAGTGTTGCCCCGCTTCCGGGTAGGAATTTTATCAACAGGGGATGAAATTATTTCTCCGGAACAAGAACCAAAACCTGGACAGTCAAGGGATATTAATGGCTATACACTGCTTGGACAGGCACTGGCGGGAGGTGCCGAAGCTCGTTATTATGGTATTGTGCACGATGATCTCGAAGCACTTCGTTCTGTATTAACTCAAATGTTAGAGGAAAATGATATTGTCTTACTTTCGGGCGGAAGCTCTGTAGGAGCACGGGATCTGTCCGCTCAGCTGATTGGTGAACTAGGAAAGCCGGGACTACTATTTCATGGTTTAGCTCTTCGACCAGGCAAGCCTACAATTGGAGGGGTCGTGGATGGCAAACTGATCTTTGGGCTGCCGGGACATCCCGCTTCAGCAATGATTGTTTTTGAAGCATTAATTCGTCCATGGCTAGATGGGTCTGTCTTATACCCCAAATCTGTTCCCTTGCCAAAGGGAACATTAACTCAAAATTTATATTCTGGAAGTGGTCGAGAAGAGTTTGTTCGTGTTCAGCTCATACCTGACGGAGACGAATGGAAGGTAGAACCGATTCGAGGAAAGTCCGGTCTCATTCGAACGATGGTCTTGGCTGATGGGTTAGTGCATATTCGCATAAATACTGAAGGTATTGAAGCAGGTAAAGAAGTGGCTTTCCGGCTTTGGCGTTAATTATAGAATTATAGAATGGTATGAGGAGGTCAAGTAAACTGTGGAACGGCAAATATATCTTGAAAACAAGGCTTGGCAAGAGGGACTGGCTTTGATGATGGAAAAGCTAGCTGAGCGCTGTGTTCCGAAGAATGAGTTTGTAGATGTACGTTCAGCACTCCATAGAATCACCGGTTCGATTGTCAGGGCCAGACGAAGTTCACCCCATTTTGCAGCATCGGCCATGGATGGCTATGCCATTCGAGCCAAGGATACTCACGGAATCTCGGAGCGGGAGCCGCGGTGGCTAGAACTTGGAAACCAAGCCATTCAAGTCGATACAGGAGATCCTGTTCCTGAGGGAATGGATGCCGTAGTCATGTTGGAAGACGTTTTGGAATTGGGGGAGCGAGGGATCTTAATTCAAGCTCCCGTTGTTCCCTGGAATCATGTGCGACCAGTAGGAGAGGACATTGTGGAAGGGGAAGTACTTCTCCCCATTCATCATCGCATTCGCCCCCAAGATCAGGGAGCCTTGCTCGCTGCCGGGATTCTCGACGTCGAAGTTCGCTGTAAGCCGCGAGTGGGGATTTTGCCTACGGGAGATGAAATCTGCCCACCTGAGGCGGTCCTTCAAGTGGGAGAGATAGTCGATAGTAACTCCACCGTCCTTGCTTCCTTAGTCGAAGAATGGGGTGGGTCGGCTACGATTTGGCCGATAACACCGGATCAACCTGAAAAATTGGAAAATGCTATTCTTGAAATGGCAGCGTCTCAAGATATTCTGGTCATCATCGCTGGATCCTCCCAAGGACGAGATGATTATACCTCCCATATGGTACAAAAGCATGGGACACTGTATTTACACGGCGTAGCCATCAAGCCAGGCAAACCGGTGGTCTTAGGAGAGATTCAAGGAAAGCCAACCTTTGGCATACCGGGTTACCCGGTGTCAACTTACTTGACTGCGCATTTGTTCCTAGAGCCTTGGGTTTATCACTTGCAGGGTTTATCAAAAGGCCTGCCCGCGAGACTGGATGCTGTGATCAGCAAGAAAGTTTTTTCCTCATTAGGCAGTGAAGAGTTTGTGCGTGTTAAGGTAGGGAAGGTTGGAGAACGTTGGGTTGCTGCCCCTCTGAGTCGGGGTGCAGGAGTGACCATGAGTTTAGTCAGAGCGGACGGAATGATCCGGGTTCCCCGCTTACAGGAAGGGTTTCATGAGGGAGAAACCGTACCCGTTGATCTCTTGCGCCCTGTTTCGGAGCTAGAAGAAACTCTCGTGTGTATTGGGTCCCATGATCTGACCCTCGATGTTTTGAGTAGTCATATGAAGTCTAGGGACGGGCGCGGAGCACTTGCCTCAGCTCACGTGGGGAGTTTAGCCGGAATTCTATCCCTGCGCAAAGGAGAAGCCCATTTTGCGGGGATTCATTTGCTCGATCCCGAAACGGGAGAGTACAATCGTTCGTATTTGCAGCGTTTCTTGCCAGGCCGAGAAGTCGCTTTGATGAATTTAGTGTATCGGACCCAAGTCCTTATCGTACCGAAGGGAAACCCCCTGAACCTCAAGACGCTTGAGGATCTAGCTAAGCCCGGTGTACGCTTTATCAATCGTCAGGGTGGCTCGGGAACGAGGGTGCTGTTGGATTATCTGCTCCAGAAGCAAGGGCTTAGCAAGGAGCAAATCTTAGGTTATGAGCGAGAGGAATTCACACACTTAGCGGTGGCAGTAGCGGTCGCTTCAGGAGCAGCTGATGTCGGATTGGGAATTCAAAGTGCCGCAGAAGCTCTAGGGTTGGACTACGTGCTGGTCGGAGAAGAACGTTATGATCTGGCGATTCCACGGGAATTCCTTGAGGAACCTCGAATGAAGGCTATGATTGAGGTCATTCAAAGCAGAGCGTTTCAGGAGGATGTTCTGGCGCTTGGGGGGTATGATGTCAGGGATACGGGAGTATTTTACGGTTAAGGAGGACGTGTCTTAGCACGTTCGCACATCCTACGCCGGTAAGTATTCCTTTAGGGATCACGGCTTCGGCGATACTCTATCCTTCGCCGCGAAGTGTTTCTTTCGGGATCAGCGGCTTCGGCGATACNNTATCGTACTGGAGACTATCGTGATCCATTGCTATTTGCTTCACGCCTTATCAACTGGCTCATTGACGCATAAAGGGTCTTTCGTCTAATTCGGGCGAAGGGCTCTTTTGGCGTCTAAAAAGCACCTCCCTAGATACTGGGGAGGTGCTTTTTGTGCGGGTTTGTATTGATATGCGAAGAGCAGCAGGGACACGAAGTATCGTGCCCTTACTTGCCAAAAGAACAGCGCGGGTAAATGCAGACTGGGCAGTCGAGACAAAGACCACCGCTACCAAGTTTGACAATATCTTGGCGCGTCAGACGCTCTCCTGTCAGTATACGCGGAGCGATTAGATCGAAGGCGGTTGTCTTAGCATACATGACGCAACCAGGTAATCCCATAATGGGTATATCTCCGATATAGGCAAGCAAAAACATAGCTCCCGGTAATACAGGCGCACCATAAGTGATAAGTTCTGCTCCCATTTCTTTGATAGCCGTAGGAGTGACGTCATCCGGATCGACGGACATGCCACCACTCACTAAGATCATTTCAGCCCCCTGATTAATTTGATCCCTTATAGAACTTTGGATCAAGGACACATCATCATTAGCCAAGGTTTGCGCAAGGACCTCAGATCCCCAGCTTTCAACTTTTGTACGCAGTACTGGGCTGAATTTATCTTGTATCCGTCCATGATAAACTTCACTTCCGGTGGTTACGATGCCCACCTTCATGTGCTTAAGAGGTCTTACCTCCAAAATTGGAGCGGATAATGTTTGAGCAATCCGTTCTGCTTCGATAATCACTGATTCATCAATCATCAGAGGTACGACTCGGGTTCCAGCGACTTTATCTCCTTTTTTGACGGGATAGTGATTATGAAGTGTAGCGAGAATGATATTTTCTAATGTATTCAAGGCCAAAATGCCGCCTACAGAGGAATAAAGTAGTCCGTCGTGGGCAGCGGTTATGGTTATTTTTCCTTCTTTAGGCTCGTCGAGGACCAGTCCAGAACCAGTTACTGCGTGGGCGAGGCGCTCCGCAGCCTCATTTTCATGGATCAGCCCGGGTGTTTGATCCCAAACAAAAATATGCTCTTTACCCATACTAAGAAGAACAGGAATATCCTCTTCCTGGATGACATGCCCCTTGCGAAAACGCGGACCTTTAACGACACCAGGGATAATCTGAGTCATGTCATGGATTAGAATAGCACCAACAGAATCCTGCACTTTGATTTTTTCCATGGGGATATCCTCCAATACATCATGTAAGGTGTGTTCACTTACAATACACTAAGAGTGGTTGAAACTGTCAGAGGTCATGGGCAGACTGTGGGGAAAATAATCTGTCCCACTTGCATGGTACAGTATTATTAATAGGAGGTCAAGGGATTAATGATATCCTAATGATAAGATCTCAAATAAACTTAGTGAAAATTTAAATAAAATATTTGAAATAATAAGGTAGTTTGAAGTGGACGAAATGGAGTGTAACAATGAGTTCGTATTATTGGCATGAATATTGCATATGTTATAAACTGAGCCAAGTAAAGCGAATTAAAACAAAGTAAACCAAACTAAAACAAAGCCATTACTGGCAAGCACAAAAAAGAATGGGAGGTCAGATTTGTCAGTTGTTCATTAGATGGATGGGTGGGGAAATTTGCTTTACTGGTGACCAATACTAAGCTCAATATAATGAAAGTGGTCTGAGAATTTTAACACAAAATAACAGGTAGAACTCAATGAAGTAACCTTGTAGCAAACGAATTTAATCAAAAGGAGAGGGAAAAATTGATTAAAAAAAATGTCGTCATTAACGGTATCCCCCAGATATTAATTGTCGATGGGGAAGTTACCCTAGCCAATGTGTTGCGGGGACAATTGCACATGACCGGAACTAAAATAGGCTGTGGAAAAGCTCAATGCGGTGCTTGTTCTGTGATTGTGGATGGAAAAGTCATTCGTTCCTGTGTTACAAAAATGAAACGGATTGCCGATGATGCTCAGATTACTACGATTGAAGGCGTAGGTACCCAGAAGAACTTACATCCCGTACAGCTGGCCTGGATGGTCCATGGAGCTGCTCAATGCGGTTTCTGCAGTCCCGGATTTATTGTTTCTGCTAAACAGCTCTTAGATGAAAATACCAATCCTACAAGAGAAGACGTCCGCGACTGGTTCCAAAAACACAGAAATGCCTGCCGTTGCACAGGCTACAAACCCTTGGTTGACGCGGTTATAACTGCTGCCAAGTTGATTCGCGGGGAGATGAAGACCGAAGATCTATGGGAAAAACTGCCGTCCAGTGGCTCGATCTGGGGCAGCAATTACATTCGTCCATCCGCTTTGGCCAAGGTTACCGGTACTTGTGACTATGGCGCAGATTTAGGGGTTAAAATGCCTTGTGGTACTTTGCAGTTGAAACTGGTTCAGGCCAAGGTTTCTCATGCCAATATTATATCTATCGATATTTCTGAGGCTGAAAAAATGCCTGGTGTCTATAAAGTTATCACTCATAAAGATGTCAAAGGCAAAAACAGGATTACCGGCTTAATCACCTTCCCGAATAACAAAGGGGATGGTTGGGACCGACCAATCCTCTGCGACGAAAAAGTGTTCCAATTTGGTGACGCCATTGCCATTATAGCTGCCGATACCGCTGAGCATGCTCAAGCCGCCGTTGACAAAGTTAAGGTAGAGTTGGAAATTCTCCCTGCTTACATGAGCGCCCCTGCAGCCATGGCAGACGACGCTATCGAGATTCATCCCGGAACTCCCAACGTTTATTGGGAGACCAAGGTGATTAAAGGCGAGGATACAGCTCCTCTGATGGAAAAGGCTGATGTAATTGTTCAAGACGACTTCTATGTAGGACGCCAGCCCCACCTGCCCATCGAGCCTGACGTTGGTTTTGCCTATATTGATGATCAGGACCGCGTAGTGATTCATTCCAAGAGTATCGGCATTCATCTCCATCAGGCTATGATTGCCCCGGGGCTCGGACTGGAACTAGACAAATTGGT
>DOPS01000231.1:0-9035 GCA_003512645.1 Desulfosporosinus sp. | reverse complement strand
CCTGAGGCAGTACCTTATAATTACCGAATAAGTTATAAGGTCGCGCAGTTGTGCTTAATTCTAGCAAAGTCATGTGGACGTGGTGGATGCTCCATTCTAAAGCTGCACATGATCTCTTTAGCATTAACGTTTGAAAGTGACATGAATATACTAATCGACTTCGCAAATGATAGAACCCATGAATATACGCCTATTCGATTCGATCCCGCAGTAAACAGAGCTTTGAACTATGCATTGGCAGACAGTATGTTTGCACAACAGGCAAATGGATTATATCGCTTGACGGACAAAGGCAAAAAATTCGTTAGCGAAATTGACAAAGATACTGATTTGATGGCGCGAGAAAAAGAGCGACTCTATACGCTTTCAAACAAACTTACAGAGGCTAAAATAAAGGACATAATGTCTTTGTGGAGGTATTCAAATGCTTAAAATTGATCGATTAAAAATTACGATACGCACTGCGGAACAAGATTTTGGCTTTGACCATACCTTCATGCAAGGCATTAATTTTATTGCCAGCGACGACAATACTTGTGGAAAGAGTTCAGTGATTGAGGGGATATACTATGCTCTCGGTTTTGAAGAGATAATAGGCGGCAGGGGCGAAAAGGTTCTGACTTCAGCGTATAAGAACTCCATTGAGTACAACTCAAAGACCTTTAACACCCTTGAATCTGAAGTATACTTGGAAGTATATAACGGAACGGATATCATTACCTTGTATCGTACTGCAAAAATGGAAAATAGAGATTCGCGCCTAGTTACAGTATTTTATGGCTGCCTTGCTGATCTGGAAACAGGTTCTGTGGATTATGATGATATGTATGTACATATGCCCAATTCTGCAATTCGAGAAAAGGGGTTTCACACATTTTTAGAACGGTATTTGGGTTTAGAATTACCTTACGTTAATAATTACAGTGATTCGGAAAGCAAATTGTACTTACAACTGCTTTTTTCAAGTATGTTTATTGAACAAAAGCGTGGATGGGCAGACATATTTTCAGGAATGCCTAATTTAGGGATAAAAGAGGCCAAGCAGCGCACTGTTGAGTACATACTTAATCTAGATACTATTGAAAATGAAAAGACAAAGATAAGGTTAACAGATGAAAAAAATGAGATTGAAAAGTCTTGGAATAATATCGTACAGGCTCTCATTGCTGACAGCAGGTCTGCGCAATGCATAATTTCAGGGTTTCCCAGCTCACCACGAATTCTTGAAGAAGCTGTACGGGGTAAGGTTTCCATAGAGTACATTAATAGACAAGAGATAAACTCGTACATCTCAAACCTGAGAGATGAATTGAGTCGTCTTTCTTCCCTAAAGCCTAAAATTGTAGATAATTTTGATGAGCTGCAAGTTGAGCTTGATGAAACAGAGAAGCAAATCGATTTAATATCTAACAAAGTTAATGAAGCTAGAAGAAAGCTAAGCATGGAAGATGCAAGTATAAAAAGCCTTAGAGAGAGTTTAGATACTATCAAGATTGACATAGCTAATAATAAAGACGCCGCAAGGCTAAAGAACCTTGGAGCAGACATCGGGTCTGAAATAATAAAGGGTATTTGCCCTGTTTGCAATCAGGCCATTTCTGATACACTTTTACCTTTGGCCAATGAATTTCATATAATGAGCATTGATGAAAATATAAAGCATCTAGTTGCTCAGAAAGAAATGTTTGAATTTGCACTGAACGGNNAAGCTAAAGAGGAATTAAAGAATTCAATTTCTTATTTTGAGGCGAGTTTGTTTACCCTCAGAAGATTAGCTCTTTCTTTAAGAAGCGATCTTTATGCGGTAGACGAAGAACTATCGGAATCTATTGTCTATAAAAAACTTAAATTAGCTAATGAGATACAAGAATTAGAGAAATTCAAGAATACAGTTGATAATTCTCTGGAAAAACTTACGGAGCTTTCAAAACGTTGGAAAAAATACTTAGACCAGAAGGAGCAACTTCCTAAAGAAAAATTTACATTAGAAGACAAGAAAAAGTTAAGTTCTTTTGAGAGTAATTTCAAGAATGATCTTAGAACATATGGATATAAAAGTGTCTCAAATATAGATGATATATCTATTTCACGAGATACTTATTTGCCTGTAATCAATAATTTCGATATGAAATTTGATTCATCAGCTAGTGATAATATTCGAGCTATTTGGGCCTTTACGATGGCTTTGCTTCAAACATCAAATACTCATCTTGGAAATCATCCAGGCATCTTGATATTTGATGAGCCTGATCAGCACAGTATCGTGATATCGAATATGAAGGCATTCTTCAAAGGAATAATTGACGTTGAGGGTTGGAAACAGGTCATTATCGGAATAACAATTAAGGATACGGATACGAGAATTGCGATCGAAAGTTTGGATGCCAAAAGTTACAATATGATAAAAATAAACGAAAAGGCATTTACTCCAATAATCAAGGTTCCTCCTTTAAATGACGCTGATGATCAATCGTAGCTATTGCTAATTTTATAATTGAAAGTAATGCTTAGATAAGCATGCTATAAAGATAACTGGCTGCTGTTTCAGCCAATCTTGCTTGTCCGCTTTCGACTTCAAGAATGTTCTTGACATTCTTGTTATTACTTTCTGATATTCAAATTTTGACAGGAATATTTAGGGAACTTTTAGAATTCTAAACGAGAGCAATTTAGGCATCGCAAACCACTTAACCGTATGCAAAAAGCCACGCTTCCATGCGCGGATTGTTGGAGGAATGGCTTTGTAGCCATTTTGTCTATTTGCGGAAGTTCAAAAGAATTTGATGTAACCTGGCCTTAATCTATAGATAAAAGTTAAGCTAAACATTGTGTAATTCATTTGCTTATGAAAAAAGACAAAATGTGGAAAGTTCCTAATTAGAACTAAAGGAGGAATTATTATGAGAATAGATTTTGTAGACTTTAAATCAGAATACAATGATAATTCTAAAATCATACAAGAAATAAATGGATTTTCAGAGAGGTTTAATCCTTTAGAAAAGGAACAAATTAATATTTTGCAGGACAAAATGACTAAGGCCATTTTCTGGGAATGTCATATCAGGGCTGAAAAACTTACCCAATTAGGAACAATAGATGCACCCTTAGATCCTGACCTGCAACCAGAATATCGTGCTAATAGAGACTTAACTGAAGATAACGTTGCTTTTACACAAATGAAACAAGATGCTAAAGACCATCGTGTTTTTAGCAATATTGTTGCAGAATATAATATAACTTTTGACAAAGAACACCCGTTAAAGATCATTGGAGGACAGCACAGGTTTATAGCAATTTCAGAAGCATTTGCAGAGAACATCAATGAATTGCACGGGGTCAAAGTGTATTTTGATTTGGATACTGAACAAAGGCTTGACGTTCAGTTGATTTCTAATACTAATATTGCTGTCTCATTTGATTTATTAGATCGGATGTTTGAAACTGTTAAAGGCCCTGAACTAAGAGATTGGTGCCAAAAAGTCCGGTTATTAGATGAACACTGTGATTTTGCAGATAAGAAACAGCGTGGTAGCAAAATTACAGTTCGAGGTGCACGTACTTTTATTATGAACTATTATCTGGGTCAAAAAGTTAATGCTGATAATTTTGACAAAGAACGAACAATGCCGGTAATTGCTAAAACAGGTGGACTTGAAACCGAGTGGGAAGAACTTAAACAAAGTAAGCCCGATATGTGGGTTGATAAAGAATTAGCTGAGGCTGGAGAAGAATTTGCAAAATTAATCGAAAGCCAAAACGCATATTTTGTTTCAGAAGGCAAAAAAACCAATAGAGAGTACGCTGATAAAGCTTTAAACCACGCAATTTTAGCTGCATGGGCATATATTTCAGGAGTCTTAAGCAAAAACAGAGTACGACTAGATAGACATTATAGTTTAGCCCTTACTAATCGTAAAGATCCTTTAAATGCTCCTCGGCTTGCAAAGGCACGTCATAAAACAGACCCGGCAAACTATCGCGGTTTAGGATCTCGAACAGATGCAAAAGAAAGGGGCAGATTATCAGAGCTGTTTTTTTTACAAGCAGAAAAGGGACAAGGAATTAGTATGCCTGTTGTCGATTTAGCTATAATGAAATATCATGCAAAACAGGCGACGCTTGATGTAATTGAGGCGGAAAAGAGGATATGAGAAATGCAGGAATTTGATGAATTTGCGGTTGATCTTTTTGAAGAAGCAACTAGGTTTTTTGAAAAGGCCAACGAATCAAAAAGTGATGAGGAAAAAAAAGCTTATTTGCATGCATCAATCCTTCTAGGCATGAGTTCCCTGGAAGCTTTTCTCAATGCTATTGCTGAAGAATTACTAGTCCGACCTGATTTACCATTACAAGAGCAAGCAATATTAGCCGAAAAAGACATTAAGTTTAATAAAGGGAAATTTGAACTAGGAAATCAGTTAAAAATATACAGAGTTATTGATCGAATTGAGTTTCTTTATTGTAAATTTTCTGGAAAAATTATTACAAATGCAGATTTATGGCATCAAAATATTAAACAAAGTATAAGTTTAAGAAACAGTTTAATTCACCCCAAGAATTTAGTCGCAATTAATGAAAAACAAGCTGAGAATGTACTAAAATCTATATTAGATACAGTTAACCAGCTATATTTATCAATTTATCGCAAAGGATTGCCAATATATTTAAAAGGATTACAGTCGAAATTGTCGTTTTGAACATACCTTTACAAAAAAATCTGGTAAGATGTACCACTCTGAAAATAAAAACAAAGATTCGTTAAGTTTTATATACAGGAGTTATGCAGTTCCAGGATAATATTCCCAAATCCATAACCTGAGTTCCAAAGATCGTGGCCAAAATTTATCAATATGACTTGAAAAACGCTCGGTTGCCGTGTCAAAATAGACTTGGATCAACTGCTCGCTACAGTGGATCCGACAGCCGGCGTTGAAAAAGTACCTGACCACTTTGCAGAGGGATGGGGCTTGTTCGGCGCCTTCTTTATTGCACTCCCAAGCAGCGTAACAAAGAAGGTTTTTTGCCGTGAACAAGAGCTCCACATGTGCGAAATGGGCGGCTTCCGACTGAGCATAACACGAGGTTAATCCAAGATACTGTTTAGCCATACGGTAAAAAACTTCGATTCTCCATCTCCTAGCATAGGCAGTTGCAGCTTCTTCCCGTGCATCGACTCGGTTACTTATCAAGAGATACGCATCCTTGAAGGTTGCCGGGTATTCTGCCTCCTGAAGAATTACGCTGCCCTCGGCTGCCTGCTTCTCATAAGTGGATGCAATGGCGGCTATGGGTAGAAAACGTTGACTAGTGATGGGTTTTCCCTTTCGGGTCAAGGTCCCATAGGGAATTTTGATATAAATGTCTGGAATACTTAGGATGGAGCCTTTGCCAATAACCCGAATCCGGGGATAAACTTAACGAAGCATTTGCTTGGATTAAGCTTGACGTAATGTTCCTTGCCGAGCACGGGGTCGTAGATTTTCCTGAATAACACCGTATTACGTTTGGCTTTGGTAACCCAGTCAAACTTCTGATCCATAAGCCATCTTAGGAATTTCTTGCTAAGAAACCAGCGATCCATGACAACCCACAGTCTGGCACTGTTCAGCTCACGTACCTCTAAGAGCATTTGCTTAGAAAGATCAAGTTTGCTTTGTTTTTCATTCTCCTGACTGGCTTTGACCCAAAAGCGCCACAGCATGGGGTATTCAAGGCCATTCTTTAAGGCAGCTAGGGTTGACACAAGATTAATGCTCCATACATGGCGCTTATCCGAACTGTCGAAGAGCCAACAGAGAAAGAGGATCTTTTTACCGTGAGGATGCTCAACCTTGGTATCGTCTAAGGCGATGATATCTCCATCAGTCAGTCTACTATCCGAATTTTCCTGTAATCGATCAAAGCCTGCCCAAGGAAAACCGGAGCCACTGAAAAGGCTTGGAAAGAAATCTACTAAAGGCACTTTGGGAGATGATCTCTCCGGAAAGAATCTGTCGTAAAAAGGGTGCTTCGGTGAAAACTTAGCATTTTGACTGACGGAATCTGAATGATTAATTAGGCCGCAGAGGTAGGCAAACGCCAGAGGCCACGCTGAAATTCCCGAGTGTTTACGGATTCCAGATTGTGAAAACAACAAAGATAGGTCAAATAAGTCCCAGATTGTCTTGAGTACCGGAATTCCAGCACCTTGACCATAATCCTTTTTCTCAAACGACGGTTTACAGAGATTTTTCAACGAAATCACCCGAATCGCCTTAAGCCCCTTGCTGCCGCCCCTCTCCTCCGAATCGTTCTCATGGTGTAGCCCCCGCCGAGGTGGCGTCTCGGCGTACAGGGGCGTTAGAATATTTGTTAGGTCGATCACAAAAAAATTCGCCAGATCGTTTTATTGGACGGTCTGTTTTTTTGTTTTCTATTGACTCTTCTAATATTTGTTAATTTAGGAGGAGTATTCGGGGAACGTGTTGAATCTTAGATAAGAATTGTTTATGATGGGGAACATGTGATGACTTTGCCGAGAAACCATTTTATTCGAAAATGGTTTCTGGTAAGTGTGTGTTTAAGAAATTTGATTAACAAAAAAGCTGCTGTCATATTTTTGTCCAGTTTATATTGTATAATGAATTTGACTTGGAATTGGTGGTGAGATGTTTTGTGGTGTAAAAAATGTAATAGAGAGGCTTTTGATGAGGTTTGCGATCTGTGTGGAGGCACTACAGAACAAGACATCCCTATTGAGATATATTGGTGTAAAGAATGTAGAACTCCGATTATTAAGTTAGCGAATGAATTAAGTAAAACTACATGCCCAGTTTGTGGCAGCACTACGGCTTATCTAAGTGTGGACTTACGGCCAGTATTTCCTGAAGAACGATTATTGCTTGAGATACTTATTGACAAGCCGTTAGCTTATATAGAGAGATCAGTCTGGTGTTCAGGTAACCGATATTATATAGATGGGGAGTCAAAGGTAATTCCTTTATCCCTATTTCATCAAGTTGACGTAAATGAGGTCATTCAGCAATTAGAAAAATATAAAGATCATAATAGCTATAAGTATTATAATTTTTTCATTAACAGATTTACTTGTGCAAATCAAGAACGGCTAAATAGTCTTAAAGACGAAGCGTATTCATTTATTCAAACTGCTGCAAGTAACTATTCTCCTGAAAGCATAGTTATTTCATTCTCAGGCGGTAAGGATTCAACGGTTACAGCAGATTTGTCAAAGAGAGCCTTGAGCGATCCGAGACTTGTGCATATTTTTGGAGATACAACTTTAGAATTTCCGCTTACGTTGGAGTATGCAGATCGATTTCGAAAGAACAATCCAAAAGCAATTTTCAAGGTGGCTAAAAATAGAGAACAGGATTTTTACAAAGTATGTGAAGACATAGGTCCTCCAGCTCGTATGCTTCGCTGGTGTTGTTCTATGTTTAAGACGGGTCCAATAACCCGTGTTTTAAACAATATGTATCGTAATAGAAGTATTTTGACCTTTTACGGCATCCGCAAGTGTGAATCTGTAAGCCGAAGTAAGTATAAGCGGATTGAAGATAACGCAGAAGCAGTTAAAATACAGAAACAAAAGGTTGCGTCCCCTATTTTCTATTGGAAAGACATTGAAATATGGCTTTACATATTGGGAGAACAGTTAGACTTTAACGATGCATACCGGTTAGGCTATGATCGCGTGGGTTGTTGGTGTTGTCCGAATAATAACGATAGAGCAAAGTTTCTTTCACAGATCTATATGTCTGAGCAGGCCGAGAGATGGAGGAACTTCTTGGTTGACTTTGCAAAGAAAATTGGAAAGCCAGATCCAGAAGTTTATGTTGATTCAGGTAAATGGAAAGCCCGACAAGGCGGCAATGGTGTTATTGCAGCTCAGGACGTCAAGATAAAATTCACCAACTGTACTGTAGAAGAAAACGCTAAGGTTTATAAGCTAAACAAGCCGATAAACGATAACTTTATTCAACTTTTTAATCCTTTCGGCATAATTGCACCGGAATTAGGCAGAAAGCTCATCAATGAAACCATTGTTATAGATATTAAAACTAATGTACCCATACTATCTATTCAGCCGTTTTCGCAGGCTGGATATGATTATGCGGTAAAAATCAAGACCTTGAACGTAGCAAAGCACGATGATTTACAACGTATGGTTGGCTATCAGGTTAAGAAATTCAACGCCTGCAGAAAATGCTTAAAATGTGAATCCCTTTGCAAGTATGGCGCTATCTCGATCCATGGCGATACCTATTTTATTAATAAGCAAAAATGCAAGCGGTGTAAGATGTGTGTTTCAGCGAAGTATTTAGAGGGCGGCTGTTCAATGGAAAAATATTTGAGAACTAAAGATTGAGGCTTAGGAGTGAAATAATGAAGTTTAGAGCGCATGATACCTTTTTTATCAGAAAAGGTTGGCTTAATAAAGGTATGAAAAATGTCCGAAATGACCCACAGGTTTTCATGGGTGCTAATGGAAACCCTATGGATATTTTAGGTATAGGGGCCAATATGGTAAAGGCGTTGCGTTATTGGTTACAGGCAGTAGGACTTACGGAGGAACCAGCTAATGGACGAAAGGTGCAGAATTTCACTGATTTTGGTATAGTTGTTTATGAAAACGATCCTTATATGGAAGAAATAGGTACATTATGGCTTCTCCACTATAAACTTGCCACTAACAAAACGGAAGCCACTGCTTGGTACTATTTCTTTAACGAATTTAAACTGTCTGAGTTTACAAGAGATGATTTTGTAGTGCAATTAAATAACTATATTCGCATAAATGATGATGAGGTATCAGAGCGTTCATTAGAGGATGATTACAATTGTATTGTTAACACCTATGTTCCACGCTTCAAATCTAATCCTGAAAAGGTACAGCCAGAGAGCAATATCGACTGTCCTTTAGGTGAGCTTGGGCTTATCGACATTGTTAACAAAAAAGAAAAGATATACAAAAAAGCCACCCCGAAAAAGGATACCTTGCATCCACTGATATTGCTTGCGGTTATTTTGGATCA
>DOPS01000346.1:241-13973 GCA_003512645.1 Desulfosporosinus sp. | reverse complement strand
CCATTGACCCCCTTCCGAACTTATATAGACCGTTTTAGAGAGCAGCAACTGATCTCTCAGTAATCTCAACCACACGCCAACACTTATCCTTGCTCAAGAGGCGAGTTTCCATGATCGAAACAGTATCCCCTACGCGGGCATCATTGTTCTCGTCATGAGCCTTATAGTTTTTTGTGCGAGTAATCGATTTTTTGTATACTGGGTGACGTTCGGTAATTTCTACCGATACAACGACAGTTTTATCCATCTTGTCACTGATAACTTTGCCATACCGTAGCTTACGTTGGGCTCTTTCCATGTTAAAATGCCTCCTTTCTCACCTTAGGCACGTTCAATCTTTAACTCGCGTTCGCGAAGTATCGTTTTACCGCGAGCAATTCCTTTGCGGACTTCTCTGATTCGCATTGGGTTATCAAGTTGACCCGTTGCCAATTGGAAACGCAAATTAAACAGTTCGGTTTTGAAGTCGTCGATTTCCTTTAGTACTTCTTCATCTGTTAGATCACGGAAATCTTTAGTTTTCATTTGCGTCACCTCCTTCTTGATCTGCACGGGTAACGAACTTACATTTGATCGGGAGTTTGTGCATGGCTAAGCGGAGAGCCTCACGTGCTTGTTCTTCTGTTACGCCGTTTAACTCAAACATCACGCGACCTGGTTTTACCACTGCAACCCAGTATTCTGGTGAACCTTTACCACTACCCATACGTGTTTCAGCAGGTTTTGCTGTAATAGGCTTATCCGGGAAGATTTTAATCCAGACTTGACCACCCCGTTTAATAAAGCGAGTCATTGCAATACGTGCAGCCTCTATTTGACGGTTCGTAATCCAGGCACTTTCTAAAGCCATAAGACCAAACTCACCAAAAGTAATGGTGTTACCTCGTGTAGCTTTACCAGATAACTTACCACGATGTTGTTTCCGATGTTTCACTCTGGCTGGGACTAGCATTTAGTTTCCTCCTTCCACCTGAGCGACGACCTTCTTGGCGGGAAGAACCTCACCTTTATAAATCCAAACCTTGATACCGATTTTACCGTATGTGGTATTGGCTTCGGCAAATCCGTAGTCAATATCGGCACGTAGTGTATGAAGGGGTACTTTTCCTTCAAGATACCATTCGGTTCGGGCAATTTCAGCTCCAGCCAATCGACCGCTGCATTGAATTTTAATCCCTTGGGCACCTGTCCGCATTGTTCGGCCAACTGTTTGTTTCATGGCCCGACGGAAGGATACACGTTTTTCAAGTTGTAGTGCAATGTTTTCAGCCACCAGTGTGGCGTCCATTTCAGGTTTCTTTATTTCTACAATATTTACAGCGACTTGTTTGCCGGTAATGGCTTCAAGCTGCTTGCGCAAGTTTTCAACTTCTGTACCACCGCGTCCAATGACAATACCTGGTTTGGCAGCATAGACTGAAACTTTGACGCGACTAGCTGCACGTTCTATCTCAACTTTAGGACAACCAGCTTGTTTAAGTTTTTTCTTTACGAACTCCCGAATCTTCAAATCCTCATGAAGGAGTTCCATGTAGTTCTTGCCTGCATACCAACGGCTTTCCCAGTCGCGGATAATTCCGACGCGGAGGCCTTTGGGATTTACCTTTTGACCCACTGTTTAGCCCTCCTTCTTCTCGCCCACAACCACAGTAATGTGACTCGTCCGTTTCCGGATTTGGTCAGCACGTCCCATAGCTCGAGGCTTGATGCGTTTTAAAGTCGGTCCCTGATCCACACAAATTTCAGTAATTATCAATTCATCAACATTCATATCATAGTTGTGTCCTGCATTTGCGACTGCAGACTTCAGTACCTTCACCACATCATCAGTGGATCCGTTGGGTGTAAACTGAAGAATAGCGAACGCATCACTGACCTTTTTGCCGCGGATCAGATTGACCACCTGGCGCACCTTACGAGGAGAGATACGTACATATTTCGCCATTGCTTTTGCTTGCATGTGCCTTAACCTCCTCTCGAATTAACGTAAGCCGCTGGATTTTTCGCTGCCAGCATGGCCCTTATAGGTGCGAGTAGGCGAAAACTCTCCTAGTTTATGCCCGACCATGTCTTCAGTAACATAAACCGGAACATGTTTTCGTCCATCGTGAACCGCAATGGTGAGTCCGACCATTTGCGGGAATATTGTTGAGCGTCTGGACCACGTCTTAATGACGCGCTTTTCACCGGATTCGTTCATTGCTTCTACGCGTTCAAGTAAACGAGGTTCGACGAAAGGTCCTTTTTTAAGAGATCTACTCATTTATGGGCCTCCTTTCGACTACTTACTGCGCCGTTTCACGATAAAGCGATTCGACGGATTTTTCTTTTTCCGTGTTTTAGCTCCNNNCGGACTGTTGGGCGAATTCCCATCCAACGTGATCTTCCAGCTTTACCGACGTTAATATTCTCGTGGTCTAAGTTTCCAACTTGACCGATAGTTGCTCTGCACTCAATTCGAATCATGCGCATTTCACCCGATGGCAGTCTTAAGGTAGCATAGGAGCCTTCTTTAGCCATGAGTTGTGCAGATCCTCCAGCTGAGCGAACCATCTGAGCCCCTTTACCAGGCTTCATTTCAATGTTGTGCAACAATGTACCCACAGGGATATTCTGAAGCGGCAGAGTGTTGCCGACTTTAATATCTGCATCCGGACCAGAAACGATGACTTGATCGACCTGGAGTCCATTCGGTGCTAAGATATACGCTTTGTAACCATCTCGATAGTATAACAAGGCAATATTCGCAGAGCGGTTCGGATCATATTCGATACTCGCAACTCGAGCAGGAATTCCGTCTTTATTACGCTTAAAGTCAATCACGCGGAACATCCGTTTATGTCCGCCACCTTGATGGCGTACACTCAGGCGACCGTCGTTATTTCGTCCAGCCTTATTAGGCAGCGGCTTGACTAAAGAACGTTCTGGCTCGGTCCTGGTTATCTCTTCATAGGTCGACCCAGTCATATTACGACGACTTGGCGACGTTGGTTTATAAGTCTTTATAGCCATGAATTTTCATTTTCCTCCTTTGCTCAAGCTGCTTACAGGCCTGCGAAGTTGTCAATCTTATCTCCGGCTTTAAGCGTGGCAATCGCCTTTTTACGGTTGGAAGTCTTTCCTGCATACTTGCCAACGCGCTTCATTTTACCCTTAACGCTTAATGTACGGATTTCTTCTACGGTCACCTTGAACATTTTTTCTACCGCAGCTTTGATTTCGATTTTNNACAGACTTCTCTGAGATTACCGGACTCTTGAGGACATCACGTGCGTCGCGCATTACGCTAACACCTCCTCTGTTTTAGTTACTGCTGCTTTGGTCATTACAAGGATATCATGGTTAAGGAGATCAACAATATTCATTCCAGCAACATCTGTTGCCTTGACACCTTCAAGGTTACGGGTTGATCTAAACACTGCTTCGTCCAACTCATCCATGACGAACATGGCTTTCTTGTCAACATGAAGTGCTTTGAGTACCTTTACAACCTCACGAGTTTTTGCTTCACCCATACTCAGTACATCTAGGACAATCAGCTGTTGCTCCATTACTTTCGAAGAGAGTGCCGAGTGCAAAGCCAATCGGCGAACTTTTTTAGGTAATTTAAAGCCATATTTACGGGGTTTGGGAGCAAAGATCACACCGCCGCCTCTCCACAACGGAGAGCGAGTGCTACCAGATCGAGCACGACCCGTTCCTTTTTGACGCCATGGTTTACGTCCACCTCCGCGAACTTCGCCACGTAACAACGCAGACTGAGTTCCCCGTCTTGCGCCAGCTAGTTGCGATACGACCGCCGAATGCAGAACGTGGATATTCGGTTGTATTCCAAATATGCTTTCGCTGAGTTCGATTTCTCCAACTTCTTCGCCTAGCATATTTAACACTTGAACTTTCGGCATTGCTTATTCCTCCTTTCTCAGTATTACTTCGCCTTCACAGAAGGCTTCAGAATGAGCAACGACTTATTCGCTCCTGGAACAGATCCTTTGATTAAGATCAGGTTTTTATCCACATCAACCCGGATTACCTCCAGATTTTGTACAGTAATACGTTCGCCACCCATACGTCCTGGCAGCTCACGGCCCTTAAATACACGAGCTGGGCCTTTCGCGCCAAGGGAACCTGTACGACGATGATATTTTGATCCATGCGCCATCGGTCCACGACTTCCATTATGACGCTTGATCATACCTGCGAAGCCCTTTCCCTTAGAAGTGCCAACAACATCAATTTTGTCACCAGCAGTGAATAAATCCGCTTTTACTTCCTGGCCGATTTCATAACTTTCGACATCGCTTACTTTAAACTCACGAACATACCGCATCGGCTTCAGTGAAGCCTTTTGAAAGTGTCCCTTACGCGGCTTATTGCTCAAGGTTTCGCGAAGCATCGAGAAGCCAACCTGAATTGCGTTGTAGCCATCAGTTGCTACAGTCTTCTTTTGAACGACTGGGCATGGACCCGCTTCAACGACAGTAACTGGAACCACACGTCCCTCGGCTGTGAAAACTTGAGTCATACCAATTTTTTTGCCTAAAATTCCTTTTGACACGAATGCCACCTCCTAAACGCCTTGAAGTGCGCCGGATTTACCGGAGCACGAGAGCGCTTGTTTTATTATTTTATCGCTAACCTCTCGGCAACTACTCCACGCTACCGGGTGTTTCACGCGACAAACATAACTATAGTATATCACAGAACATACTATTAAGCTACTTCTAATTTATGGACAATTAGAGTTTAATTTCAATATCTACGCCAGCAGGTAAGTCGAGACGCATCAGGGCATCAACTGTTTTCGGCGTAGGTTCCAAGATGTCAATCAAACGTTTATGAGTGCGCATCTCAAACTGTTCACGCGAATCTTTGTTGACATGAGGTGAGCGCAAAATGGTGTAAATGTTCTTCTCAGTCGGAAGTGGAATAGGACCACTAACCTGTGCACCAGTTCGCTTGGCAGTCTCGACAATGCGCTCTGCTGATTGGTCGAGAGCTTTGTGATCATATGCTTTAAGCCGGATTCTTATCTTTTGGCTCATTAGTATAAATACCTCCTCGTAATTCCCGTTATACGGGCTTTAAGCGTAAAAATTCCCTGATTCAGCGGAGTCACCTGGCAGCAACCTCTTACGCCTTACCTGAAATCAGAAGTCAGATGCCATCGAGGCCGTAGCTCAGATGCCAGAGGGCGGATTGAACAGTCCTCATAAAAAGGGCACCCTTATCTGAACTTTGTTGTAGAGAGGAAGAAATTCTTCCTCTCTACAAGATCCCTTAGTTCAATTAGCCAGTAATTTTGGCAACGATGCCTGAACCAACGGTACGGCCACCCTCACGGATAGCAAAGCGAAGTCCTTCTTCCATAGCGATTGGTGTGATAAGTTCAACATCAATCGTCACGCGGTCTCCTGGCATAACCATTTCAGTACCTTCTGGNNTGACGTCCACCCTCTTCTTTATTCAAAACGTAGACCTCACCAGAGAACTTGGTGTGAGGTTTGATACTACCTGCTTTGGCTAACACTTGTCCGCGCTCAATGTCTTTACGCTCAACTCCACGAAGTAGAGCTCCAATGTTGTCTCCAGCTTGAGCTGAATCAAGAAGTTTACGGAACATTTCAACGCCTGTTACGACAGTCTTGCGAGCAGCGTCAGTCAAACCAACGATTTCGACCTCGTCACCGACTTTAACTCGTCCGCGGTCAACACGACCTGTAGCAACGGTTCCACGTCCAGTAATTGTAAAGACATCCTCGACAGGCATTAAGAAAGGCTTGTCAGTGTCACGTGCTGGAGTCGGGATATAGGAATCAACAGCATCCATGAGATTCCATATTTTTCCACACCACTCGCACTCGCGTTTTCCACAACCACATTGAAGTGCTTTCAGTCCTGAACCAGGAACGATGGGAACATTGTCGCCATCATACTCTTGCGCAGTTAAAAGTTCACGAAGTTCCATTTCAACAAGTTCGATGAGTTCTTCATCGTCAACCATGTCTACTTTGTTCAGCCAAACGACGATACTAGGAACACCAACTTGGCGGGCCAAGAGGATGTGCTCACGGGTCTGAGGCATAGGGCCATCAGCAGCGGAAACGCAAAGGATTGCGCCGTCCATCTGAGCAGCACCGGTGATCATGTTTTTAACATAGTCAGCGTGTCCTGGGCAGTCGACGTGTGCATAGTGACGGTTATCTGTTTCATACTCTACGTGTGCTGTTGAAATAGTAATCCCACGCTCACGCTCTTCTGGAGCTTTGTCGATTTGGTCGAAGGCTGTAGCTACAGCACCACCGTGTTTGGAAAGAACAACAGTGATCGCTGCTGTAGTGGTGGTTTTACCGTGGTCGACGTGTCCAATGGTTCCTACGTTAACATGTGGTTTAGTACGTTCGTATTTCGCTTTTCCCATTTTTTTCACTCCTTTAAAATAATAGTAACTTTATAATTCAGTGAGGTTGCGAAGTTCGGACTTTAGAGTTCGAACTTCATTTAATGCCTCGAACCTCGCCTATGACCCATGGCGCTTGGCAATAATGCCATCAGCGATGCCTTTGGGGACTTCCTCATAGTGATCGAATTGCATCACATAGACTCCACGTCCTTGAGTTGCGGAACGCAAGTCGGTTGAATAACCAAACATTTCAGAAAGTGGAACAAATCCCCTAACAACCTGAGTATTGCCACGCGCTTCCATTCCTTCAATCCGTCCTCGGCGCGAGCTAATATCGCCGATGACATCTCCCATGTATTCTTCAGGAACAGTCACTTCTACTTTCATGACTGGCTCAATGATCGCAGGGTCTGCCTTCAGTGCTCCAGCTTTAAATGCCATGGATCCGGCAATTTTAAAGGCCATTTCTGAAGAGTCAACATCGTGGTAAGAACCATCATAAACGGTTGCCCGTAAATCAAGAACTGGATATCCGGCCAGAATACCATTTTGCAAGGCTTCTTGGATACCGGCACCAATCGGGTTAATATACTCCCTAGGAATAACGCCGCCGACCACCTTGTTGACAAATTCAAAGCCGCTTCCGGGTTCAAGTGGCATAAGTTCAACCCAACAGTGACCGTATTGTCCACGTCCACCAGACTGACGAACAAACTTTCCTTCGGCTTTGACCGTCTTCCGAATGGTTTCTTTGTAAGCAACTTGTGGACGTCCTACATCACATTGTACTTTGAACTCCCGCTGTAAACGGTCAACGATAATCTCAAGATGGAGTTCACCCATCCCCCCAATAATCGTCTGTCCTGTTTCAGTATCCGTATGCATTTTAAAGGTAGGATCTTCTTCCGCAAGACGAGAGAGTGCGCCGCCCATTTTTTCCTGGTCGACTTTAGTTTTAGGCTCGATAGCCACGTGAATAACCGGTTCAGGGAAGACCATTCTTTCAAGAATAATAGGAGTCTTCTCATCGCATAAAGTATCACCCGTTGTAGTGTCTTTCAGACCAATTGCGGCAGCAATGTCTCCTGAACGAACCTCTTGAATATCCTCACGGTGATTGGCGTGCATTTGGAGTATCCGTCCAATACGTTCTTTCTTGCCTTTAGTTGAGTTATAGACATAAGATCCTGCACTCAACACACCCGAATATACTCTGAAAAACGCTAACTTACCAACGAATGGGTCAGACATGATCTTGAAGGCCAACGCCGAAAATGGTTCAGAGTCAGAAGCTGTCCTATGATCTTCCTCTCCCGTATCAGGATGCACTCCATTAATAGGTGGTACATCTAGTGGGGAAGGCATATAGTCCACCACCGCATCCAAGAGCGGCTGTACACCTTTATTCTTGAAAGCAGATCCACACAGAACTGGGATGAACTTATTCCCGATAACTCCGCGGCGTATACCTTCGCGAATTTCTTGTTCAGTGATTTCTGTTCCCTCAAGATACTTCATCATGAGTTCTTCACTTGTTTCGGCGACAGCTTCAATTAATTTCTCACGATATTCGTTAGCCATTTCGACTAAGTCATCCGCGATCTGATTGTGCTCTTCGGTCTTGCCTAAGTCGTCAGTATAGATAGTCGTTGTCATAGAGACGAGATCGACAATCCCTTTGAAGTTTTCCTCACTACCAACCGGTAACTGAATTGGAACAGGGTTTGCTCCTAAGCGGTCTTTAATCATTGAAACACCGCGGAAGAAGTCAGCCCCTAAACGATCCATTTTATTAATAAAAGCTAAACGCGGAACTTTGTATTTATCTGCTTGACGCCAAACAGTTTCGGATTGAGGTTCTACCCCGCCAACGGAGCAAAACACAGCCACTGCGCCATCAAGAACGCGCAGAGATCGTTCGACCTCCACAGTGAAGTCCACGTGCCCTGGTGTGTCGATAATGTTAACGCGATTATTTCTCCACTCACAGGTTGTAGCAGCAGACGTAATGGTGATGCCACGTTCCTGCTCCTGGATCATCCAGTCCATGGTCGCTGCGCCATCATGAACTTCGCCAATTTTATGCACACGTCCGGTGTAGAAAAGAATTCGTTCTGTGACGGTTGTTTTTCCGGCGTCAATGTGCGCCATAATTCCTATATTGCGCGTATTGTCTAGTGAAAATGCTCTTGCCACTGTGATTCACCCTTTCTGTCAAAGTCAGTATGCATCAAATTACCATTTGTAATGCGCAAAAGCCTTATTGGCCTCGGCCATTTTATGCATATCATCTTTCTTCTTGACAGAACCACCAGTGTTGTTAGAGGCATCAAGTAACTCTCCAGCGATCTTCTCTTGCATTGTTTTTTCACCGCGCTTACGCGCCATGGCAACAAGCCAACGAAGACCCAGAGTCGTACGACGTTCTGCACGCACTTCAATGGGGACTTGATAATTCGCACCACCAACACGGCGAGCCTTTACTTCTAAGACTGGCATAACATTTTTCAGGGCAGTGGAGAAGACTTCAAGTGGATCTTTACCAGACTTTTCCTGAATCATATTAAAGGCGCTATAGCAAATAGCCTCTGCCGTTCCTTTTTTACCATCTAACATAATCTGATTAATAAACTTGGTTAAAATTTGATTCTTGTAAATCGGATCAGGCAGAACTTCTCGTTTTGCAACATATCCCTTACGTGGCATAATTTTCCCTCCTTTTTATCGTATTTCCGATCATCAGCATAAGCTTAAACTTAGGCTTTTTTCGGTCGTTTTGCACCATATTTAGAGCGACCTTGTGCTCGTTTCTGAACAGCAGTTGTATCCAAAGCTCCACGGATAACGTGATAGCGTACACCTGGGATGTCCTTAACACGACCACCGCGGATCAGAACCACGGAGTGCTCTTGCAGATTGTGTCCGATTCCCGGAATATAAGTGGTTACCTCAAGCCCATTGGTCAAGCGCACACGAGCTACCTTACGAAGTGCAGAGTTAGGCTTTTTAGGAGTTGTAGTATAAACCCTTGTACAGACTCCTCGTTTTTGAGGGGATCCTCCTGATGGATATTGCTTACGTCTAAGGGAGTTATAGCCCCACTGTAAAGCTGGAGCTGTCGATTTTTGCTCGATTGAACTACGTCCTTTACGGATGAGTTGGTTAATTGTCGGCATGTCTCCGCCTCCTTTCTAATGAAATCAATATACAAGGAATTGCTTGCAGCAGCATTTTACAAGCAATTCCAAAATCCGCTTATGTGTTCCAGCTATTAATTAAACGCTTTACGAATCTTCTAAGATAGCCGCTACGGCAGTGCCCACATCTATCCCACATGCTTTACCTAATTCCTTCATCGTAGGAACGTCAGTACGCTCGATATGATGATTGTCACACCACTCAAGGATGGGTCGAAGGACATGCGTCTCAGCATCTTTTGCTATAAAAACACGTTTAACTCGCCCTTTATCCAAGGCACGTTGAGTTTGTTTTAACCCAACCGTCTTCTTTTTGGCATGTTTGAAGGTTTCATCAAGCACCAAAATGCTTTCCCCCCTTAATCACACTATAGTAGTTTAGCATTTGAGGTCTAAGGTGTCAATAATTAAGTCAGCTTAGATTCCAAAGTTTTAATATTTTGATACCTCAACATGCCCGTTCCAGCTGGGATTAATTTGCCGATGATCACATTCTCTTTCAGGCCGAGTAATGGATCAACTTTCCCTTTGATGGCCGCTTCTGTGAGAACACGGGTTGTCTCTTGGAAAGAGGCCGCCGAGAGGAATGAATCAGTTGCTAGAGAAGCTTTGGTAATTCCCAAAAGAACCGGATGAGCTACTGCAGGTTCCCCACCTCCAGCAATCGCTTTGGCGTTCTCGTCTTGGAAATCGAAGACATCGATCAGGCCGCCTGGAAGTAAGGTTGTATCCCCGGCATCATCAATTTTTACCTTACGCAACATTTGGCGTACCATCACTTCGATATGCTTGTCGTTAATATCGACCCCTTGAAGTCGGTAGACACGTTGTACTTCGCCTAATAGGTAGACTTGGACTCCGCGTTGACCTTTGACTTTGAGCATATCATGGGGATTGATGCTTCCTTCTGTTAACTCATCCCCGGCTTCAACCATCTGACCTTCTTTAACGCAGAGGCGTGAACCATAAGGAATTGTATAGATAATATGCTCTTCTGTTTCAGTCAGGAGATCAACTTCACGCCGTCCTTTAACTTCACTGATGGATACTTTACCGATGGCTTCCGAAATGATCGCTTGCCCTTTTGGTTTACGAGCTTCGAACAGTTCTTCTACCCTTGGAAGACCTTGGGTTATATCATCCCCTGCTACCCCACCAGTATGGAAGGTACGCATTGTCAGCTGTGTTCCAGGCTCACCAATCGATTGTGCTGCAATAATCCCGACCGCCTCGCCCATCTCTACTGGTCGGCCAGTTGCAAGGTTTCGACCATAGCACTTCTTGCATACTCCATAGCGCGACTTACAGGTGAGAACGGAACGAATGATGGCTGAATCATTCGTGTTGGCAATTTCGATGGCCTGTTCTTCGGTTATTTCGGTGTCAGGTGTGGCCAGTACTTCTCCAGTTTCAGGATGGAGCAAGTTTTCAAGTACAAAGCGTCCCACAAGACGATCTACCAAAGGTTCGATAATTTCCGGACCATCTTTAATATCCTCAACCATAATGCCGGTTAAAGTTCCGCAGTCTTCTTCGCGAACAATCACATCTTGTGACACATCGACGAGACGACGGGTCAGATAACCTGAGTCAGCAGTTCTTAAAGCAGTATCCGCAAGACCTTTACGTGCACCGTGTGAAGAAATGAAGTACTCCAAGACTGTCAATCCCTCACGGAAATTTGCCTTAATTGGTAACTCAATAGTACGTCCAGACGGATCTGCCATGAGTCCCCGCATACCTGCTAATTGTCTGAGCTGTTGAATATTACCACGGGCACCGGACGTCGCCATCATATAGACCGGGTTAAACTCATCAAGAGTATCCATCAAGGCTTGGGTTACTGTTTTAGTAGCTTTAGCCCATGTATCGATGACCAAATTATAGCGCTCTTCGTTCGTAATCAAACCCCGACGATATTGCTGCTCAGTTTTAGCCACCGCTAAATCAGCCTTGGTGAGGATTTCTGTCTTCTCCTTGGGAACGGTAATGTCCGTCAAACCGACGGTNNTTGAAAATTAATCGTCCAACGGTCGTCTCTAATAGTTTCCCGTCGCGGCGAACTTTAATACTAGCCTGTAAGTGAACAGCTTTTGTATCATAAGCTAAAACTGCTTCATCATAATCTTTAAATATTTTTCCCTCTCCAAAAGCACCTGGTCGCTCCATCGTTAGATAATAGGATCCTAAGACCATATCCTGAGTTGGAGTGGCGACTGGACGTCCATCTTTAGGGTTTAGAATGTTGTGCGCAGATAACATTAACAGCCTAGCTTCGGACTGAGCCTCTGCCGAGAGTGGAACGTGAACTGCCATCTGGTCTCCGTCAAAGTCCGCATTGTAGGCAGTACATACTAACGGGTGAATCTGTAAGGCTCGACCCTCGACTAAGATTGGCTCGAAGGCCTGAATGCCCAAGCGGTGAAGGGTTGGAGCACGATTCAAAAGAACCGGGTGATCAGTAATTACTTCCTCGAGAACATCCCACACTTCTGGACGTACCCTCTCAACCATCCGTTTTGCACTTTTGATATTATGAGCATGTCCCTCATTGACCAGTTTTTTCATGACGAAGGGTTTGAAAAGTTCCAAAGCCATTTCCTTGGGAAGTCCACACTGATGAAGTTTAAGATTTGGTCCGACCACGATAACAGAACGTCCTGAATAATCGACCCGTTTTCCTAAGAGGTTTTGCCGGAAACGCCCCTGTTTACCTTTTAACATATCACTTAAGGACTTAAGTGGTCGATTTCCTGGACCCGTAACTGGACGTCCGCGACGTCCATTATCAATCAAGGCGTCAACTGCCTCTTGGAGCATCCGCTTCTCGTTTCTGACAATAATATCAGGTGCGCCAAGATCCAGAAGACGTTTTAGGCGGTTATTTCTATTAATTACCCTGCGATAAAGGTCATTAAGGTCAGATGTAGCAAACCGACCACCATCTAACTGAACCATGGGTCGCAATTCTGGTGGAATTACTGGAACTACATCCATGATCATCCAATCGGGACGGTTTCCCGAAGACTTGAAAGCCTCGACAACCTCTAGACGACGAATTGCCCGGATCTTACGTTGACCAGAAACTTCTTTTAATTCTAAGCGCAACTCGTCGTTCAGTTTATCTAAGTCCATCTCTTCGAGCAACTGTTTAACTGCTTCCGCTCCCATGCTTGCCCGGAAACGATCCCCATACTTATCACGATATTCTCTATATTCTGTTTCGGTTAGAAGTTGTTTCTTCATCAAGGACGTATCGCCTGAGTCTGTCACAATATAGGAGACAAAATACAGGACCTTTTCCAAGGCACGAGGAGACATATCCAAGAGTAATCCCATACGACTCGGGATCCCTTTAAAATACCAAATATGAGATACCGGTGCAGCAAGTATGATGTGTCCCATCCGTTCACGACGAACCTTAGATCGGGTTACTTCTACTCCGCAACGATCACAGACAATGCCTTTATAGCGGACCCGTTTGTATTTTCCGCAATGACACTCCCAATCTCGAGTTGGACCAAAAATCTTTTCACAAAACAATCCCTCTCGCTCGGGCTTTAGGGTCCGATAGTTAATTGTTTCAGGTTTCCTTACTTCTCCAAACGACCACTCACGAATCATATCGGGAGAAGCTAAGCCAATACGCATACGGTCGAAGTTATTGACGTCTAGCAATCCATATCGCTCCTTTCGTCCGGGGACTATTTGAGATCGCCAAGATCTATATCTTCGTCCTCTAGGACTTCCACATTTAATTCATCGAGNNAAGTTCCTCATGTAAATCAATGCCAAGTTCCTTTGCGGTTTCCGTTATATCCTCATCGGTATCATGAATCTCAATTTCCCGATCATCTGCTGCTAAGACTCGAACGTCAAGTCCCAAACTCTGCATTTCTTTGATCAAAACCTTAAAGGATTCGGGAATTCCTGGTTCAGGGATATTCTCTCCTTTAACGATCGCTTCATACGTCTTCACACGTCCTACGACGTCGTCCGATTTTACCGTTAAAATTTCTTGCAGAGTATATGCTGCTCCATAGGCCTCCAGTGCCCAAACTTCCATTTCTCCAAAGCGTTGGCCACCGAACTGTGCTTTACCACCTAACGGCTGCTGTGTCACGAGAGAGTA
>DOPS01000346.1:0-170 GCA_003512645.1 Desulfosporosinus sp. | reverse complement strand
TCAAAAATATCATCTTCAGTGGCACCGTCAAAGACTGGAGTCGCGATTCGAATCCCTAGAGCCTTGGCCGCCCGACCGAGGTGAGTTTCTAAAACCTGACCGATATTCATTCGCGACGGCACGCCTAGGGGATTGAGTACAATTTCAATCGGTGTACCATCCGGCATGAA
>DOPS01000155.1:6868-7174 GCA_003512645.1 Desulfosporosinus sp. | reverse complement strand
GCCCTTAGCTGGTTTCTTGATGATTTTCTGGTCTGAAGTGACCCATATAAACCCCGAATACACGCACTTGATTTGGCAGAACTTCAATAACTTTATGCTTGCTATTTCCAGACATTAACTTTATTAGTGGTGATCCTTCCGACCATTTTATACGCTTCAGGGTTCCCTCTTCATCATTGTTGATGAGTGCGGCCACGATTTGACCATTATAATCTGCCCACTGCGCATAACGCATGAAGACAATATCTCCAGACTCGATACCGGCACCGATCATGCTGTCATGCTTCACCCTCAAGGCATAGTCTG
>DOPS01000155.1:0-6755 GCA_003512645.1 Desulfosporosinus sp. | reverse complement strand
TGTTTGAGGTTGACAGAAATGTCCGCGATCATGCCAAGCTCAACCTCTGTATACTTACTGCGTGCCACATAATTCCCTCCAAAGTCTGAAAATATTCTATTCCGAGTATATCCGATTTCATGAATAATAAATAGTAGGTTAGATTAACCGGCAAGGCCCTGCCGATCAAGAATAAGCCTCTGCCCATCATCGCCATCACAACCACCGCAGGCACCGGCAGCGAAACGGATGCATGGGGTGTTATCACCAATGCGGAGACACACGAAAAGATCGGCTTCGGCGGTATTGACGAGTTGTTCCCGAAAATCGCGATCATCGATCCCGAACTGATGATGAGCGTACCGCCGAAATTCACGGCTTATCAGGGCTTCGATGCCTTCTTCCACAGTGCCGAAGGCTATATTTCCAAATATGCAAATCTGATGAGCGATATGGTCGGTATCACCGCCATCGAAAATGTAAGCCGCTATCTGGCAAAAGCAGTGCACGACGGCAGCGATCTGGATGCACGCGAAAAGGTTGCCTTCGGCAATTATCTTTCCGGCATCGAGATGGTCGTCGGCGCAACGAGCAGCCAACACTCTTTGGAGCATGCCATGAGCGCTTATCATCAGGATCTGCCTCACGGGGCAGGACTCATCATGCTGAGCAAGGCCTATTTCACCTTCTTTATCGACAAGCATGTATGTGACGAGCGTTTCATCCGCATGGCCAAAGCGATGGGCAAGGAAGACACAAGCAGACCGGAGGACTTCATAGCAATGCTGACCAAGCTGCAGGAAGACTGCGGCGTGGCTGATTTGAAGATGTCCGACTACGGCATAAAGCCGGAAGAATTTGAGACTCTTGCGAAAAATGCCAAGGACACCATGGGCGGGCTGTTTGAATGCGACAGGGTGGCTTTGAGCGTCGAGGACTGCGTTGCCATCTATAAAAAGTCCTACAAGTAACCGAAGGAGGAGTGGAGATTTATATGAAATATGTTACTTTAAATAACGGCGTCAAAATGCCGATTCTGGGCTATGGCGTCTATCAGGTCGATCCGGCTGAATGCGAGCGCTGCGTACTGGATGCCATTTCAGCGGGATATCGCTCCATCGACACCGCACAGGCTTATAACAACGAGGAAGGCGTCGGCAATGCCATTGAAAAATGCGGCGTGCAGCGCGCGGAACTGTTTATAACCACCAAGGTTTGGATTTCTAACGGCGGCTACGAAAAAGCCAAGGCTTCCCTTGCGGATTCGCTGAAGAAACTGAAAACCGATTATATCGACCTGTTGCTGATCCACCAGCCGTTCAACGATTACTACGGCACTTACCGCGCTATGACGGAGGCTTACAAGGCCGGCAGAATCCGAGCCATCGGGGTCAGCAACTTCTATCCAGACCGCCTGATTGATTTCTGTCAGTTTCAAGAGGTTGTCCCGGCGGTCAACCAGGTGGAAACCCATCCCTTCCAGCAGCAGAAAGCAGCGCACGATATTATGAAGAAATATGGCGTGCAGCACGAGTCCTGGGGACCGTTTGCTGAGGGTCGGAAGGATATGTTCACCAACCCGGTCATCAAGGCCATTGGTGACAAATACGGCAAGTCGGTGGCCCAGGTGATTCTGCGCTTCCTGATTCAGAGCGATGTGGTGGTGATTCCAAAATCCACCCATAAGGAGCGTATGATCGAAAACTTCAATGTATTTGACTTTGCCCTGGCTGCCGAAGACATGAAAGCAGTTGCCGCGCTGGACGAAAGTGAAAGCGCTTTCTTCTCCCACTATGATCCGCAGACGGTGGAGTTTCTGACAGGTCTGGGAAAGTAAGGGAGGTGCGTAATATGTCTATCTCGAAAATACCTGTGTTCGGGGAACGGTATTCTCCGGAGCACATGCGCATGGTTAACAAATAACTTTTTTGGAGGAATTAAACTATGATAAATCGCACATGGCTGATTACCGGTGTCAGCAGCGGCTTCGGCTATGAACTGTGTCGGCAGCTTCTTGAGAAGGGTGACAAGGTCATCGGAACCGTCCGCAACCAGAGCAAGGTTAACGGTCTCATCAAGAAGTATCCCAACGCCTTCACCTGCGAGATTTTAGATCTGACAGATGTTCCTGCAATTCATAAGCTGGTCAACAGCTCATCTGTGCTTTCAACATGGGAGTCATCAGTATCACATTCATCGGCCGCATTCTGATCTGCTTCCAACAAGTCAAGGGAAGTTTGGATCTCTTCTAGATAATATTCAAAAGGTTTGAAGGGCAGGAGTTTTAACGAATAATTTAAATTTACCCATTCTAAGGTAACAGAATAGGGGGGGAGATAATCTAAATAGGTATTGACGACGATATTCATGGCCATATTGATAGCTAATGTGCTGTAACTAGCCTTAAATTCTTTGGCCCTTATTAAATGCAGGGATACTATATGGAGTATTTCGTGTTTAATGGTACTTTCCATTTGTTTGATATTAAGATTTAAGAAGATGATGGGATTAAAATAGATAACATACTTAGCCCCTTTAAAATTCACAGCAGTAGGGCTGCTGATATCAAAGCGTATCTCTCTGGACATTTGCATCAAAAAATAGCCGTAGAAATTATCTATGTCTTCCATAAGGCTGAGATTAACTTTATCGACAACGATAAACCCTTCATTCCCTAGGGCATGTCTGTATATTTTAGGATAACTGTTTTTAATATCCTTCATGAGTCCTATCTTTAAATCGACAGGATATAGTTCCAAAAACTCAATCAGCCTCTCCATATAAAAATTTGAATCATCACGATCATTTAAGATAGTTGCTTCTAAGCTTTTGAGAATATTCTTGGCGGATAGATAAAGCCTGGTATGGTTTTCGTTTTTCACTCTTTCTCTGAGCGATTCGTGAAGAGAATTTCCTGAAAAAACATCCTGATAGGATATGAGGGAACGATGATCGGATTCCACAAAGCTCACAAACTCTTCGGCGATTAATCGCCCGACATTTCCTTTGATAACATTTAAAAACACGGAGCGAGGTATGGAATCTTTTTTCTCTTTATACATTTTATAACTGCTGGAAATTCGCTCATAGCTTCTGGGAGTTGCTCTTAGATCGTCTTCGTTGATCTTATGCAAATAATCGGGGAAGGTGGAGATAAACTCGACAACCTTTTGCTCAATTCCGGCCTCTATGGCCCAATCTATCCACTGATTATAATCAGGCTCCATCGATAACCAGACAAACCGATTTTCTTGGGCGGCATCCATATCAACGACATGGTAATCAAAATCCGAACCATATTTACTGGAAGGGTTCATAGCGGCTAATATTTTTACACCTTCAGGTAACTTATAGCCATTGATTTCTCGATTTAAGATTAAATTCATAAGTTCCTGTTGGACGGTATGTTCACAGCGATTGATCTCGTCGATAAATAACAGGACGGTTTTTTCCTTGAGATATTTCTTCATCAATTTCCCTGAGCTTATGATGAACAGCATATACTGTCGCTTTCTTTTCAACCTGATCTTCTTGATTATTGACGCCTGCATAAGCTTCGATGGTTGGTAGACCGCCGATTTCACCTTCTTTAAGGAGATTCCCATTAATCACAATTAAACTCCACTGATTTTCTTGAGCAATTTCCTGGGCTAATGCTGTTTTGCCGATTCCGCTTTCCCCAACGATTAAGGGGACTTCTCCCGTCGATAGTACTAAGTCAACACTTTTTAAGGTGTCCGTAAAATTCATGGTGTCTCACTCCTATAGCATCTTCAGCTTTTCATCGACAGCTATTTTTTTGGCCTTTTTACTGCCATATTTATAAATAAACATGAGCTTGTCCATGGGCATAAGGACACAGTTTTGATTGAGGTAACTGCAATTTAAAAAATCTCTGACATATCTTTCTTCAACCTCTTCATTGGCTAAGGCTTCCTTTAACACGTGTTCTAATTCATCTTGAGTGATTTGGTTCATAACATAGTTAATCACTAAACTATTGACTTTCAAAAATTCTAAGATTTTATGTTGATCTAAATCATTGATAAAGGTAATAGCGTTTTCATTATTCTTGATCGCTAGAAGCTCGGCCTGAGGGGTAGGAGAATTGATATATCTCAAGGCATCATAACTGATGTTTACAGCCTCTTCCTGGACACTTGCGCAAGGTTCTTCGATAAATTTTATTGAATCGTAATTTTTTCTTACGGCTAATAATTGCAATTCCTCACTTGGATTCTTAACATATTTAATAGCCCAGCCGGCTCGATTGATCGCTAATTTGATTAACTCATCGCTGGGATTTTTAAGATACTCTAAGTTAACCCAGCCATCATTGAGCGCTTTGATCATCATATCTTCTGTAGGGTCATCTATAAATTGAATCGCTCGGCCATTATTGTTTAGAGCTAATTCTTGCATCTCTCTGGTTGGATTATTAATATATTTTAAGGTAAGTCCATTTTTCCCTACAGCCAATAACTTGATCTCATCGGTGGGATTAGTTATATAGGCTATGGCATTAGGATTATTCTTGATCATTTCAATCAGCTTTGCTTTTTCCATAAGGTTACGTTCCTTCTGTGATTATTTTTAGTATTACTTCGGTTAATTGATATATTTTCTAAGTTGATTTACACAGTTGATTATAACACCGGATAACAAAAGGGTCTATAAATGCAGGCCTCCACCCCATCTTAACAATTGATACAACAAGAAGCCCAAATGACTGGATCGGTATGCGTAAGCTCTTTTTTTGGCTGCGGTCTGAAGGGCGTGGTCGCAAAACGTTTATACGAAAACGTAGAGCGGCAATCTCTTTATGTTAGGTAAGGCCATAAACAACTCGAATTAAGGGAGGTATTACCCTGCTAAACTTCAGTTTTGATTATTCATAAAAAATACTCCATAATATATTATACGCATAAATTATGCGTATAATATCATTGAAAGGAGGAGAACATAATGACGGTTCGGGAAGTCCTAAAGATTCTGAAGCAGGAAGGTTGGATAGAGAAAGAAACTAAGGGCTCATATATCCAGCTAATACACCCAACAAAATCAGGAAAGGTAACATTACCGAACCACAAGGGCGACATTCCAATAGGTACAGTTAACAGCATATGGAAGCAGGCGGGGTTGAAATAAACCCGCACCTGCTCTTAAATAATTAATCTTTTAGAGGTGATTAACTTGCGTAAATTAACTTATTTTGCTATTTTTGAGCCGTCTACCCATGGGGCATTTGGTGTGTATTTTCCAGATCTACCGGGCTGTATTTCAATGGGCGATGATTTTCAGCACGCTCAGGCTATGGCAAAAGAAGCTTTGGGGCTACATCTTTGGGGTATGGAGAAAGACGGGGACATAATTCCAACTCCTACGCAGCCGCCTTTTGAGGACACTCCTGTAGGATCTATAATTGCTCCTATTACCGTGTTTCCAGAAGTCGTGAAGAATGAGATGGATAATCGGTCCGTAAAGACAAATATAACGTTACCGGCTTGGTTAAAGGAACTTGCTGAAAAACAAGGAGTGAACTTTTCACAGATTACCCAGGCAGCCATTAAGGAGTACCTTGGAGTGGATAGGCCTTAAAATGCTTGTCAAAAACAACGATCAAAGCAAAAGCCAATAACACTAATGATATTTCCTTTTGCGGTATATTTCCCGCCCTTTAATATTAAAATAGCAACATCAGGATCAGCAGTTGCAATTTGGCAGTACCTGGCGATCGCCACATAAGCTAAAATGATGCTTGATATAAAGAGCATAAGATCATCTATGTCTCCTGTGATCCAGGGACGTTGGCACGGGATCCGGGGATGCTGCAGAGCGGGGGATACCGAGTGGTTGAGGTGTAGCCGGTGGATATGTTTCCAAGGACAGTGCATGTGGAAGCCATAATCCTGTTGCAAAACCTGAAAGGCTGATATATCAAGGGATTGCGAGGTTGATTGCAAAAATATGTTTTGACGTGGAGGCTATCTTTCACGTCTTTTCTTTTGTAAAATATTAATGGGCTTGCCCATTTTATATAGATGATGAAGGACTGTAGATGAAATATGTTAGGATTATACCGGCTATACCGAAAGAGAATAAAAAGCTCAGGGCTGCCGCTTACTGCCGTGTCAGCACATCTGGACCAGAACAAAAGCGTAGCCTTGAGATTCAAATAAAAATCTACACGATAATGATACGAAGCCATCCCGATTGGATTTTTGTCGGTGTATTCTATGATGTTGAAAGCGGATTGCGTCGAAGTGGAAGAACCGGACTGGACAAAATGCTCAGGAAAGCAGCAAAAGGCAAAATCGATTACATCATCACCAAGTCAATCAGCAGGGTGTCAAGAGACACGCTGGAGGTTTTGAAAATAATAAGATTTTTAAGAAAGCGAGGGATCGATATGCATTTTGAAAATGAGAAGCTGGATTCGATTAATGCTGATAAGGAATTTGAGATTACACTGAGGAGTATGCTGGCACAGGATGAGAGCCGGAACACCAGCGAGAATATCCAATGGGGGTTTCAGCGTAAGTTCGAAAAAGGCGATATCTTCACAAAGTACAAGAATTTTATGGGATATGACTGCGTAGACGGCGAAATAGTTATAGTTCCGGAGCAGGCAGAGGTTGTAAGAAAGATTTTCGACTTATATTTGCAGGGCCTGTCATTCGGACAAATAAAGTCTTTCTTGGAATCTCAGGGGATAAAGACTGCAACTGGCAAGGAGACTTGGGATGCAAAAACGATTCAGAGGATGTTGACCAATG
>DOPS01000089.1:0-4077 GCA_003512645.1 Desulfosporosinus sp. | reverse complement strand
GGTTAAGTGTGATTCCTTTTTATATTCCGCCGTTGCGTGAACGGAAAGAAGACTTGATGCTTCTGCTCTATCATTTTTTAGATAAGTATAACCTGATCCTTGGTAAACAAATTACCAGCTTTACACAAGAAGTTCAGAAAAAAATGCTTGTTTACCCTTGGTTGGGGAATGTAAGGGAACTGGAAAATGCAGTTGAGTATGCAGTCAATATTGTCACGAAAAATGTTATTGACTGTACTTGCTTGTCTTCTCGGGTAAATGACTATTATGAACAAAATGCCAGTCTATCAACAGGGGATGTTCAACCTACCTTAGCTGAGTTAGAGAAAAATGCTATTGTAGCTACATTGAAAAGGTTCGGTAGTAGCGGTCAAGCTAAAGAAAAGGCGGCTGATAGCCTAGGCATAAGTAGATCTACTTTCTACAGAAAGGTAAAAGATCTGGGGCTTGATATCAAAATTCCTAAATAGAGATAGTCATCCTAAGTTGAGATTCGCCAAAAGGCATTATCTATGGGAACTCAGCGATAATATTACGGTTTTCGTTCTTATATTGAGACAACAGAGTTATTGGATGGCTTTTTGGATAGAACTAAGCAGTCTGTCTGAAGAGCTTTTCAATTTTGTTCAGAAAATTTTTTAAAGAACTATATCAAACTTAAACATGGCTGACCTAAAAACTGTGCCGCTGAAACAATGATTAATGCAGGATTTTCTGCTCGTTTAGATTGACAATATAGCATAATAAAGCGAGAAACAAAGCCTCTTAACTTAATGAGTATGCATTCATTAAGTTAAAGTGGCATGCTTATTGCAAATAAATTTAATATTCAGAAAAGATAATCATACATCTCTGAACGCAGTTGGAAACCAAATTTTAATTATTGTACTGCGATTAGGCAAGATGGAGGGGGAGTGCCCATGGTCAAGTGAACTCCAGATGATCGAACTAAAGAGAAAGATTAAGGAGGAACGAAGTATGGATGAAAAAAAGAGTTTCCTAGGAAAAATTGATCGGACTATTTTTTCAATTTCTGCGATCATTATGGTTCTGTTTGTTTTCTTTACATTGCTTCAACCTAAAGCAGCCGGTGCAACTTTCAGCGCGGTACAGAAATTCATTACGGACAATTTCGGTTGGAGTTATTTAATTGGAGTAACTTTTTTCCTATGTTTTGCTATATTTTTAGCGTTAAGCAAATATGGCAAACTTACCCTAGGCAAAGATGGAGAGAAGCCTGAATACAGCACTTGGAGCTGGTTTGCCATGCTCTTTGCAGCTGGTATGGGAATTGGCCTTGTCTTTTGGGGAGTAGCTGAACCCATGTATCACTATTCGGCTCCTCCTTATGGCGAGAAATCGAGCNNCATCCATGGAGTATTTTTGCCGTAGTCGGCTTGTCAATGGCTTATTTTCAGTTCCGTAAAGGTTTACCAGCTTTAGTCAGTTCCTCTCTTTATCCGCTACTTGGAGAGAAAGGAATAAACGGTTGGGTTGGCAAACTAGTCGATATTCTTGCAGTATTTGCTACGATCTTTGGGGTTGCTACCTCACTGGGATTAGGTGCTACTCAGATTGCTTCCGGTTTAAATTATGCCTATGGCCTTCCCACCGGGATGACGACAACTGTCGTTATCATCGTAGTGATTACGGCATTATTTATAACATCGGCAGTAACTGGAATTAATCGAGGGATTAAGTTCCTTAGTAACGCTAATATGGTACTAATCGCTATAATTGTGGGTTTTATACTAATCGTTGGGCCAACTCGGTATATTCTTAACGGCTTTACCGAAACTTTCGGGTCTTACCTTCAGAATATTGTTCAAATGAGTTTTTGGGCCGATACCTTCAAAACAAATGATGGTTGGGTTGGAGGATGGACCATTTTCTACTGGGCATGGTGGGTTGCCTGGGGTCCTTTTGTTGGGGCATTCATTGCGCGTATTTCGAGGGGCAGATCGGTCAGAGAGTTTGTCTTGGGTGTAGTCATTGCTCCTACTTTAATGAGTTTTCTGTGGTTGTCAGTCATGGGCAACAGTGCCCTGTTTGTTGATGTTGTTCAACAGGGTGGGATTGCCGCTGCAGTGGCAAAAGATATGAGCACAGCCATTTTTGCCATGTTCCAGTACTACCCGATGGCGAGCATTCTAACCATCTTGACCACCTTGATCATAGCGATCTTCTTTATTACCTCGGCAGACTCGGCTACATTTGTTATGGCTATGTTAACTTCGGGTGGGGAATTAAACCCTAAAGCCGGGCTAAAGATTACTTGGGGTGTGATTGTCGGTGCTGTAGCCATCGCCTTGATGATAGCTGGTGGATTGAGTGCGCTACAGACTGCCTCCATTGCTGCAGCCTTTCCGTTTATGATCGTCATGTTTGCCATGGTAGTATCACTTACAAAGGCCTTTAATAAAGAATTTGATCAGGAAAGTGTTAAACAAGTTAATAACTATAATGCACCCACAAAACAAAACAGTAAGACAGTTTAAACAATCAACATATATATGTACTTTCATTAAAGGGTTAAAACTTTAGTGAAACAAAGACCCACATCATCAATAGTGGGTCTTTGTTTGTTAAACGTACAGTTGGCTCTGCTTTAAAATAGGTATTGTCAAATGAACAATCTTTTAAACAGGCTATAAATTTCTTTAAATTGTCCCTGCCTTGTGTGATCCTGTGTGATTAGGATTACCAATAATCTTAAAAAGAGATTATTGAATCCTATAATAGGATAATCGAGAATCCCTCCGACATCGGATATATCACAGAATTTTGGGAAGTGGATGATATCAATATCCCAAAATGAGATATTTTAGTAATCTGGAAAACGCAAACAACGCAAAAAACGGCTCAAAATGCTGATTCTTGTTCATTATTATAATTGGCACAATATTTGCAATAATCTTTAATCGGCAAAATTATTAAATTTAACAAGGGAGGTAGAAGCAGAAATGCCCAATTATTATGAAGAGATTTCTCAAAACGTCATTACCGGTCAACTTGACCGAGTTAAACAACTGACTCAACAGGCCATCGAGGCCGGAAGTAACCCTGTTGAAATTATTAACCAAGGACTAATCCCGGGAATGAGTGTCGTAGGAGCACGATTTAAGTCCGGTCAAATGTATGTGCCGGAGGTCTTAATGTCGGCTCGGGCTATGAATGCTGGTATGGAGCTAGTCAAACCCCTCATTCTCAGTGAAGATATCCCTTCAGCGGGCAAGGTGGTCATTGGAACGGTCAAAGGCGACCTTCATGATATCGGGAAAAACTTAGTCGGCATGATGTTAGAGAGTGCTGGCTATACGGTCATCAATGTTGGGGTGGATGCGGGTCCAGAGAAATTTTTACAAGCGGTCAAGGAGCATCAACCGGGTGTGATCGGAATGTCAGCTCTGCTCACAACGACCATGTTGGCTATGAAAGATACGATCGAACTCTTAAAAGAAGAGGGCCTGCGCGACAAAGTGAAAGTAATGATCGGTGGGGCCCCCATATCTCAGGACTTCGCAGATGAAATCGGGGCCGATGGGTTTGCCCCGGATGCAGGGTCTGCAGCCGATCTTTGTAAGAAACTTCTAGCTTAGTAGATTGAGGAAGGAGAGTGTGTGACTTGTCAAAAAGCCAATACGTAAGGGCTAACTATCAAGTAAATACGACACCACAGTTTAAGGTGTTGAGCGATGATCAATGTGAAATCATCTTAAATGGTGCCCTTGAGGTGCTGGAGCGAACGGGTGCGGAAGTACACAGTGAAGAGGCCTTAGAAGTTTTCAAAAAGGGAGGCTGTTGGGTTGATGGCAATACGGTGCGTTTCCCATCCCACCTCGTCGAGTGGGCGATCCGTAGTGCACCCTCACGCATTGTAATTTCTAATCGGAAGGGTGAACGAACCATGTTCTTGGAAGGGCAGAATGTTTATTATGGCCCGGGGCCCACGAATACCTACACCCTCGATCCCTTTACTGGGGAACGTCGGCGTCCTCGTAAAACTGATACGTTGCGGGCAGCCATCACGGTCGACGCCTTGCCACATATATCCTATGCCATGGATTGCGGAACCAT
>DOPS01000201.1:0-4085 GCA_003512645.1 Desulfosporosinus sp. | reverse complement strand
TAGCTTGTGAAAACTAGGGTTCTTCTTTGGTAACACCGAGAATACCGCGCTATCTCGGAACTGCGATACAGAATGAATATCTCGTTACCGTATCCTTTTACCGTTACCTCTTTGTTGACGTACCTAACTGGAACCGAGTAGTTGTTGTAATCAAACCGAAAAACTGCCCTGAAACAAGACTCATACTAAACGTAATACCCATTATAGGACCCAAAGCCAAAAATATAATAAATCAGCAGCCGATTTAAGCTGCTGATTTATTATATTTCGTTAATTGTTAATGCCAAGTTGGTCTTTTAAGGCATTTTGTAGGACTTGTGAAAAATTGACGTTGTTCACCTCTGCAATAGTGTTTAACCATGCGGGGATCGTTAGAGTTTTCTTGATCGCTTTATTTCCGTGCTTTTGCGAGTATTCATCTAAATCAACACCGATGAGGCTAACAAAGCCATTCTCATATTCATCAGGGATCACGTTTTTAATATTTGAGGCTTTGGGTAATTGGTTATTTTCTTCCACTGAAGTTAATAGCCAACCTGAAGAGGCGTCAACTGCCATTTCCATTGCTTCAGCTAAGGTGTCTCCCTCGGTTACGCATCCTGGTAAATCGGGAAACACTACGGTATAGCCGCCTTCTTCACAGGGGTAAAAGCAAGCTGGATAAATCAGTTTCATATGATATTCTCCTTCCGAATTATTAATTTAGTTTATCGAATTCCTTAGCAAGGGAGGCTATTTCAACCCCGCTTGCTTTAGGATAGAGTTTGCTGTTTTGGTTTTTAAGTCAGTATTGTGAAATGGTATCGTAACTTTTCCGGGCTTTGTTGGATGTTTGTAATGGTGGTGCGAACCTTTTGTGTCCACGTATTGCCACCCATCATCTTTGAGTATTTTTTCAAGTTCCCGGAATCGCATTCGTTTTACCTCCTCACTTATTAAATTAATTATAACACGTGCAGTACGTATTATAAAGAGGCTTCTTTAAGAAATTAAAAATGCTTGGCACACAATTCATAAGACAAGAATGGGCTACTGGGGCTAATGACCCCAAGCATGGAAGACACAATTTGCTAGGACAAAGAAACTGGCCTGAACGAGGGGCTCTTACTCAACGTAACCCTCATTATCGGACGCAAATATGACTTTGAATGGAATAACTGTAATATGCTCTGCGAAAGTTATAGAGTTATCGATCAATAAGTTGAGAACAGCTCAATAATTGTCCTTATAACTGTGTAATATTTCCATGCGTGTGCTATAGTGGATGTTTGATGTGGCGTTCGCAACTTTTGTCGTTCGAATAATCAACTGAAAGCAAAAGAGCAAGTTAGCCCATCCCTTCCCCCAAGGGAGCGTCTTGCTCTTAACCCAATAGGCGTAATTGGGTTAATCTGGAATTATGGTCGAGTTAGTCTAGCAATATTTTGACAAAGATATAGGAGATTTTAGCTTAATATGTTAATATATTCTTAAGGAGGTGCTTTTATGACTAACAGAGAAGTTATATTCCGCGGTGGCGTTTCAAAATTGGACAAGCCTAAAGGACAAAGACCTAGCGAAGCGAGACCAATTCTTAAAGCCTCTACTATCGTCAATAAGCAAACCGATAAGGCTGTAGTTAATAAATGAATTTGATAGATTCAGCCTCTATTTATCTGATTATTCTCTTTATTTTACCTGGTTTTTTTGTCCATTCTATCATTAATTCTCTGTACAGGAAAAGTAAGCAGGCATCGGAAGTGGAAATCACCTACAAGAGCTTATTATATAGCTCTATTATATATGCAATCCTATATGTGGTTGCCGATGCTTGGAAGATAAATATTTTGGAATTTCTGACGCTACACCCTGTGATTTCCGCTATTGTTGTTATTTTTTTTAGTTTTCTTTTTGGAATTGCCGTCTATCAGATAAATCAAACAGAGTTCCTTTATAATTTGATTTCTAAGGTTAAATGGTTTAAAGGCAAAGTCGAACCACCCAATATATACGCAACACTATTTGACCCGGACTATTGCACGAAGGCAAGAAACGGAATTTGGATTATTTTTTCAAGAGACGGGATTAAACACGAAGGATACGTTAAATATATCGATGTTCAAAGAGAAAATCGTTTAATCTATGTAACCGAAATCAACGATATTAATAGCGATGGACAGGTGATACGTACCCATTCTCCCGAATACGGGATGATTTTAGACCTTAGATCAATTGAAACTTTCGAAATATTATATGCGGATTGATTAACGAGTACCACCCATGGGCATAAATACTCATAGAGGTGGTATTTTTATGAGTTCAAGACGTGAACCTATCTTTACTGGGCCAGTTAAAGAATTACCAAGACCAATTGGACCAAGACCAAGTGACATCAAAAAGAAACCCTAGAACCCCCGTATATCTAAGGGTCTGGTATTCTCGGAATTTGTCGAGAAGGGGACCGGTGCCTGACACCAACTTATCCACCTCCTTTCAATCGGATTTTTCGGTCGGCTATTCATCGACCAGCTCAAAGTTTTTCCTATAGAGTACGTCGATCACCGGATGCACCGCCAGACCGAATAAAGCCTGCGCCGCGTCATAAACAGCCTGTTCGCGGCGTCGGATCTGACAGGGGACCGGTGCCTGAGAAACCTCCGAAAAAGTAGCCTAAAAATGAAGACCTCATCATCATCTTTATAAATATTCATTAAACACATCAAGTTTTTCAAGAATTTATTCGATTTTGGATTAGTATTTAATAATTTTAGTCTATATTAGAACTGAATTATCTAATTGAGCTCATGTTTTGGAGCTCTCTTCAAATTTATGACATAGCGAAGCTAGATGGTGTGAGCAAGTTTACCATCCTGACAATATTGCATGCCATATTTGCTAAGGTAATATGAATTTTTGCGCCAGCAAGTTTTATGAATCTACATCTTCTAAGACCATGATTTCTTACCATGGTCGCAAAACGTCTCTCTACCTTGTATCTTTTATTTGAAGCTTCTTGAAATGCCATTGTCTGGTTCCTTTTTAAACCGTCCAGTACAACATCGTATCTACTGGATATTTCAACTTTTCTTACAAGATATTTACCATTTTTATTTTTTCTAAGGCATTGTTCAACATGCGGACATTTCAAGCAAACTTTTTTATCAAATCTAAAATGGAAATCCTCTTTGTCATTTACAGATATATTAAAGTCTTTTATTCCAAAAACAGCTAGTTTTCTATTAGTGTCTGTTACAAAAAGTTAAAATGCACCAAACGTAAGTTCTTCGAGGAAATAATTACACCTCTATCCATGGTGTGGTAAAATAAAGGTGACGAACCAAAATTATCACACAGGAAGAGGTGCAAATCTTGCATATTCAAATAGACATGTTCTCACCCCTTTATTATAGCACACTTGGTTTTGATGCGGATCTCATTGATTATCTTTCTTTCATTAAAGATGAATATATCCGCTTTCTGTTCCCCCGCCCCATCCTTGATCCACGGGGACGTAAGCCTTGGGATGCAGTCATTTTATTTCGCATGCATGTTTTATATTTTACTCGTCCTGAATTTTCCTCATTTCGGCAAATGTGCACAGAGTTGTCCAAACCCAAACATCAGGACTATCGCAATTTCCTTGGAATTAAAGGAACTAGCATACCAAGTCACGCAGCCTTAAGTCGCTTTCGTGCACAGTTGGGAATTGAAGAGACAACGATTAATGAGCTATCTAAACCCCTTTTACGTCAGGCAGAGCAAATGGACGGTTTTCTAAACTTGATGATTGGTGCGCTAGATTCTCGTCCTGTTTTTGCGGCAGTGGGTGGGTTTAAAAAGGAGTGCACCTGCAAGACTCCCGAGAAATGTACATGTCCGCCTCGTTTTTCAGATAATGATGCCAAAGTCGGCAGACAACGTACCAAAGTCAATCAAAACAAGTTTTTTATCGGATACCGAAAAAACACCGTCATCTGTGGAAGTTCCCAAGGACCCATGCCTTTAGGCTCCGTCGTTGTCAATGCCAAAACGTCGGACAGTAACATGCTGCTACCGTGTTTATACATTGATGGTCAAGATAATAGGTCGGTCGGGGACTGGTACTT
>DOPS01000203.1:5213-14092 GCA_003512645.1 Desulfosporosinus sp. | reverse complement strand
ACTTATACTTTCTGATACGTTAAAAAAATTAATCCGAAAATGATTAACCCCTTTTTGTAAGATTGCATACTTTTGTTCCACCTTCTCCCTTAATCTATTAATAGAGTTCTCATTTCTCATTTATTAATTCATAGATGAAGGGCTTGACCAAATTAATCAGCCAAGCCCTAATGTTAATGCAACTTCAAAAAATGCTTCTTAAATAAAACCGTCTTAGGAATTCTTCACCCCTTAATACCAGATCACATGCTGCGAGAAGAGTGCTATTATTTAATGAGACTTGCCTCTGTTTCTGACGTAAAAAGCCCCTCCTGTGACCCAGGAAAACCAAGGATCATGGAAAAAGTATAAGTAACCAATTTTGTTCTTCAATTTTTGTGATGAACTCCCTTTCGTGCCTAGCGTGCTCTTCTAGGGACCAGGTCATCTCAAATAAGGATACCACCCATCATCTGAATAGAACTCATGCTCTCTCCTAAGAATATCGCAGCCATTATCACTGCTGAAATCGGGTCAATATAGCTTAAAACCGCGATGGTCTCCTAACAACAAGGCTAGCGCCAATCAAGAACAAACTTCCGATAACACCTCTTAGGAACGCAATTTGGCTTGATGATAGATTGATTTCCTTCACGAACACCCCAATGCTTCCGAAGATGAGCATTGCAGTTATGATTTTAAGCTGTCCTGTCACTTTTATCTCTCCTGTCTGCCGAACTATCCAATAATAACTCCTTTCTTCACAACCTAATTCCCCATATAAAACAGGACCTCAGGTCAAGTTTAACTCGTAGGTTTGTTCAACTAGTTCCTTGCCCCACATCTTGACGTCATGCTCCGTCACTTTCCTAAATCCTGCTTTGGTGTACATCTTTATCGCTGTTTCTCGATCTTTTGTAGTCTCCAGAAATACCTTCTGATATCCTCTCTCCTTACAGTAGTTAATAGCTTCATTGAGCAGCGTTTTTCCAAGGCCAAGGCGTCTGACTGATGGATGTAGGATGAACCACCTTAACTGAACCAGTTTCGCTGAATGTTCGACGATGGCAATGGCACCCATCATTTTGCTATTGAGTTCTGCAAACCAGAATCTGTCCTTTTCAGGACTATAGTTTTGGAATAAATTATAAAAAGTTTTGCACACATAGCCTTCAAACGCATGGTTATGTCCACATTCTTCGGCATAAATCCTGCCATGCAATCGAATCAAATCACCTACATCTCCTGGTCTCAATTCACAACGGATTTTAACCTCTTCGCCTGAAAAGATAGGTTTTGCGGTGAGGGCATTTTCGATGGTTTTCATGCTTTCCGCAACGTTCATACGATCTCGTTCCGGGACGCTATTGATCAATCGCTGGATTTGACCGTTGGAGAGGGAATCCAGCTTCCTAAGGGTATCTTTCCCTATATCTGTCAGGTTTAGATAGTATAGACGTCCATCCTCTGGGGACTGTACTCTGTATAGAAGAGTTTCCTTCCTAAAGCGTTTGATGATCCTACTTAGATAGCCCGGGTCAATCCTAAGCGTTTCGATTAGATCCATGGCCGTACAATTCTTCCTATGTCCGATCTCGTATAGAACGCGCACTTCCGCCAGTGAAAAGTCACTATCCGGCATATGCCGATCCAGCAGTCCCAAAATATTGGTATAGAACCGATTGAATCTTCGAATGGTATGAATCAAGGGCTTATCAACAGAGTTCATGAATGTACCTCCAAAAATTTAATTTTGAGATAATTATAGGAGAAATAGTTGACAAAGTCAACTATTTCTCCTGAAAAGAACTTTCAACCTAACAATTTGGCACTCAATTTTGTATACCGTAAAAATTGCCGCTTCAGTTATTAGGATGAAACGGCAATTATACTAAGAGTCCTCCTTTGCCGCGTGGCGAACAGGGGGACAGGTTCCTTGTTTCTTTCCCTTGTTTTTTTAAATTGACTTTCTGAATAGTTTTTAACCTAAACTTTACTTGGCGATAATTTCTCGTTAACAACTATAATATATAATGGAGTAAACGTTTAAATAGGCGTTATTAACAAAAGTAATGAGGTGTTATTATGGAACTGTTGGTTGATTTGCATACTCATACCATTGCAAGCGGACATGCGTATAGTACTATTACAGAAAATGCGTTAGCGGCCTCACGCAGAGGACTTAAATTATTGGGAATGGCAGACCACGGCCCAAGTATGCCAGGTGCTCCTCATCTTTTTCATTTTGACAACTTGTCAATTCTACCGGATGAGCTATCTGGAGTTAAAATTTTACCTGGAGTAGAAGCCAATATCACGAACCATGAAGGCGAATTAGATATGCCGTTAAGATATTTAGCCTATTTGAGACTGATTCTCGTCGGCCTACATCCGATCTGTTATCCGGGTGGGACATGTGAACAAAACACTCAAGCTTATATTAAAGCAATGGAAAATCCCTATACAGATATGATGGTTCATCCTGGGCGACCGGATTTTGAGATGGATCTTGAAAAAATCGCACACGCTTCTGCCCTTTTAAATATCCCTGTAGAGGTTAATAATAGTTCACTTTCAACGATTAAAGAAAAAGGTAGAGCACGGGAAAACTGCCGTTCTATTGCTCGTTACATGGCAAAGTATAAAGGTCCTGTAATTTTAGGAAGTGATGCTCACTTTTGGGATCGAGTCGGTGAATTTAGCGAAGCTGTAGAGTTGGTTCGTGAGGTTGGGATTTCTCAACATCAGATTCTTAACACTTCCCCTGAACGAGTCTTGGGTTATTTAGATTTCCGTCGTAAACACCGCATAGAATTTAATCTAGAATCGCTTAAGCATAGACTAAGTATTGCTTAGATGTCAGAATAAGTAATTCCAATCAGTACGCACGTACTAAAAGCTGCCGTAAATAATAAACGGCAGCTTTTAGTGTATTGGATACCATATCTACTTAGAAATGAAATTAGCCCTCATTTTTTCTGGCCCTGACTAGTCGGAGAGACCACACCATAGTTTAGGTGTATAGGTACTCCCGGCGGAACTATGAGAAAATCTTCATCCCATTCTTCCAAGAATGCCTTAGTAATCAATTTCAAAGTACCGGGAACAATTCCCTGCTTAAGATTTAACTTTGTTGCGAACTCAGCTGTCCTGTTCATTACGAACTCTAAATTATAAGTTCCCGTGTCAATGAAATTGAGGTTGGAATAATGCGCAAACATAGCTCGGAAAATCCGCAAGGCTCTGTCCTCACCGTATTTCTCTAAGCACTTTTCATACTCCCAGTAGATATTTTTCTCATACCGCAACCAACCATCTGTCAAATAAAAGGCTGGGGTCTCCGCACTTAGGGCTAGACGATTCTTATTTCCACCGAGCAACAAGGATATACAATCTTCAACCTTTGGCACTACTAATCGGGCCTGTGCAGAAACAAGACCCTCGATGCTATTGCCACAATATCCAAACAACAGAAGAATATTCTCCGCGCCACTAATCTTGTCGATTTCTTCTTGGATTCTTCCCTTCAACTGAGAAGGATAATTGTGTAGACCTGATTCAACCCACACGATAGGGAAAGGGACCGGCAAGGTCTTGTAGACAGCCTTAAGTTCGTCCTCAATTGTTTGACAGGCTATGCCCACTGTTTTCAAGACAACCACCTCGCTTCTATTTCCCATGAGATTCACATTATGTGATCTGAGCTTATTAACTATTGAACAATATTAAGGCTACATAGGAAACAGTATTTTTCCCATTGGTATAGGGTATTCCAGAGGCTTTCACCAAGTCCATTACGTCAATTCCATTAGCCTCAACGGATGACACGGCCTTATCTGGAAAATTACATTTCTCTCCCACTAAATAGGCACACTTTGTACAATAGGTACATGGACCCGCATTCAACGGAAGGATTTCTTTAAAATCATAGTTTTTCTCCATACACTCCAGTATTTTTCTGAATATCTTCGTATGATTAACTCCTCCCTCTAGCATCCCTTTCCAGTCAAGAGAACTTGCTATGGGATGGACTGTCTGGAACAAAAGACCCTGCTTAAAACTCAAGGCCCTTTCTTTCAATTTTTGGAAAGGTCCTACAGCGGGAGGGCACATCCAGTTTTTATTGTAAGAACCACATGAATTCTGTTCACATAGCTTTCTGAAATCCTCATTAAACTTGATCTCAGTCACTTCGGCAATTGAAGCATGGGTTGCATTTAATGCTAAGGCGTCTTTGACTAGATTGCTTATAATAGTTTCCATAACAATTGCCCCACTTTTTATTTCGTTACGCTAATACTAGCATTTTGTGGCAATGCCAAACCGGCTGCCACTTCCACCGTTTTCAGTATTCCAGAAACTCCAGGACAGCTAGGATGCGGGCTATATTTCGCAAAAATTTCATAAACCTTCCCAGTATGAAGTTTATTCAGAATTTCTTTGTAGGCATCAACTTCCGTTAACTCGTTGGCGATCTTTTGGTAATTAGGACAATCGCTTGTTATCTCTAATTTTATCAGTTTACTTCTTCGAGAGTCAAATTGACTACCATCACTCACTGCCTTGACATGGATGGTAAACCCGCAAGCCCCACTGTGGATTATTCCTGTTGCCATCTTGGTGCCTCCAATACTTGCAATAAAAGTAGGTCCCGAATGTTTAATTGACTATTTTCCTTACAAGTGCATTATCGCATTATTTATTCAAGAAGTCCCGTACAATGCTGATTTCAGCCGTCGGGACTCCTTGATTCGATGCGAACTTATCATATCGCAACATGTCCAAGGGTTAGAAGGTACCTTTAATGCAGAAACCAATTTATTTTGGCAGTAATACACTACTTCTATTATCCGCAAGTTTCGTACTGACTCCCATGATCATAATACAGCTGATTCCCATTAAAACGCCATCTAAAATTAAGGGCGTTCCCCAGCTTCCTGTACTATCTCGAATGGCACCCGAAATCACCGGCGATAATACTGCACCAATTTCAGATACAAGATTCAGCATTCCAAACGCTGCTCCGCGCAAATGAACGGGTGCAATTTCTGAAGTAAGGGCATGGGCAACCGCTTGCAACGCGAAAAAGATTAAACCAGAAACAAAGAGAATGACCGATTGCACAACCATATCATTTCTTCCGGACATGACATAAGCTGCAAAGACAAAGATAAACACCGTCAAAAGTGCTTCCATCGCGATTAAGACATTGCGACGACCATTCGGTTTATGGGCTACCATATCGGAGATTTTTCCACCTAAAGGAAAACCGATTACCCCAGCAATAGCATTGAAAGAAATAACCAATAAGGCCGAAGTTAGAGTACCGCCACCAAACTCTTTGATTACGGCGCCTCCCCAAAAACCATAGAACCAGAGGTGCCATAATATCGCTATATATGAAATATAGATAAGGACAAGATTTTTGTCCCTTAATATCGGGTTAACTTCATTCCCTTTCTTGATAAAGATAAAGGCAATTAGTACAAACGCTAGACACGTTAAGAGAATGGCAATGATCACATCATTTAAGTGTAGAGCATTCGTTATAAAATAGACAGCCATAATGGCCACAAAGAATACGCTAGAATACTTCAGCAAATTGAAGAAAGCCTTGCCAAAATTCTCAGAACCAATTTTCCCTTGAGGTCTCAGTGCCTTCCGAATAATGAAGGCGACGATAATTGTGACTGTCCCCAAGATAAGAAAGGGCGCTTTCCAAGCATTGACACCCATGGAAGGTTGAGCCCATTCTATTAAGTATACTGTTCCTACCAGAGCGGCAGACAAACCTACTGTAAGTCCGCCCATGACTACTCCCATGCCTAAACCAAGCTTATTGGGAGGAGTGACTTCTGCAACTAGGGAGCGGTCATTTGAATAAAGTACTCCCTCACCTAATCCGGTGAGGACCCGCAAGGCAATAAAAGCCACTAAGCCACCAGTCAATCCCGTTAATAGAGTGGTAATTCCCGCCCAAAAAATACTGATAACCACAATCGTCCTATAACCAAACTTGTCCCCAAAGTAACCTCCGGGAAATTGGGTCAGCATATATCCAGCGAAAAATAAGCTTCCTAGCAAACCACCAAGAGCATGAGGATTACTGGCAGCTTCTAAAAAACCAACTTCGTTAGCAATCATCCAAGTAACGACTGGCCCCGTCAGAGTCCTGTCAGCATAGGAAACTACCCATCCAATAAAGAGCATTAGCCAGATTGTATGATACCTTTGCCATCCTTTTTCTTTCTGCGCTGTCATGCAACCATCTCCTCCTATGATACCTATTTGATAGGCAAGAAGTAGTTATACCTTCTTCTGACTGAATATTTCATCTACCGTTTGAACCTTTGCTAAATCAGATAGTTGCTTTGCGATAGATACAATCTCATCACTCGTAGCTGCCATTTCCTCAGTTGCTGCAGCTTGGTTTTCCGATGAAAGGCTTGTTCTATTGATTCCTCCACTGATAAACTCAATCGCCTCTTTTATTTCTAAAAGCGACCCTGCCACCTTTTCTGCTGACTCCTTACTTAAGCTTGAGAGTTTGCCCATTTCTTTAGCTACGACACTAAATCCTCTGCCTGCCTCTCCCGCCCTCGCTGCTTCTATAGATGCATTTAAGGCTAGGAGGTTTGAATGTTTGGATATGCTTTTAATATCCTCTATTATGCCATCGATGGCCTTTATCTTTTTTTCAGTTTGCGAGCTGAATTCATCCATTTCTCTGATAAACGTTGATAGTTGTTGTGAACTTGAAGCAATTTCCTCAATACCAGCGTTCAATTGTTCCATAGAGGAAAAGAGCTTAGAAGTACCTTCTTCGATTTTTGCTTCTTTTTCGATACTTTTAGAAACCGATACTATGGCAACGACCTCTCTATTTTCGTCAAAGACTGGGGTAAGAAGACCTTTGGCAGGAACTCCGAAGAATCTTGTAGGAACTATTGACGGTAATTGTTCTTTGGATTTCTTTACCAAATTAAAATTTTCCATATTCTTAATTGGATCCCCAGCTTTGGAAGGCATTTTAAGTTGACCTGGTGCATAGGCCGCGATAATCTCTTTTCTAAGATCGAACACAATAACGGTAATATCGTCCTGCATAACCTCATTTAAGCTTGGCATTATCTCAATAAATTTTTGGAGATCTCTTTCTTCCATATACCTAACCCCTTTATCAACGAATGATTTCGCTCTGGATTTGAATCCATTCATTCAAGCTTTAATTACAATAAGAGAGATGGGCTTAATCATCTCTCTTATTTGAAATCCTTCAAAACGAAAACTATCTTAGCCGTTAATCTAGGCTTTTCTAGCAGCAATTTCTTCTTGCATTTTAGCCAGACTTTGAGGTGTAATTTTATAAAGGAAAATAATGAACATCAAACCTGCAAGCATAATAATCGCTGGAATTAGAGTTAACCCGTTTTTGATAGATTCTACTAGTACTGGTGTAGCCTTCATATTTGCAACATATCCTGCACCCGCCAGCACTCCTGTGATTATAACACTTCTTACAAGAATTGCCGTCTTGATTGGAAAACTAATTAGAGACATGATGAATCCTCTGGCATTCTTGCCGGTTTTCCATTCACCATAATCAACCGTCGATGAATACATAACAACACCCAAAGCATCAGGCATTCCATATCCTAAATAGGCAATGAACATGATGATCATGAAGGAAACATAATTCATAGGTAAGGCCCATACCGCCAAAAGCCCGACTATAAAGATTGAAAGTGACAAAATATAGACATTTCTCTCACCAAACTTCTTAGCAAGTGGATTTGCAATCAAAGCACCAACGAAGGTAACAACGTTAAGCCCCGTCATGAAAATCGCGATAACAGCCAGATTATTGACAACATATTTAAAATAATAGAACGCTAATCCAAAGATAACAAACCTACCTAAATATCTGCCAAGTTCACCCAACATCAAACCCATGAGTGGCGGATTGACTACGATCTGTTTCAGCATCTCGCTAATAGGCATTTTTTCGGCAGGTTTTCCTGTTTGAGCAGAGGTTCCGTGGAAAGCATAGTCTTTGGTCATAAAGAACAAGGAAAAATAACAAGCAATCATGACAATTCCAGTAATTATAACGGTTAGCGTATATCCTGTCGCAGGGTCTTTTCCTTCGCCAAGGGCCAAGATCATCTTCATACCGATTAAGGAAAACGCGATAGCACCTAAGGAATTGAACATCCCCCTGTTTGTAGACATAGCAATTCTTTCTTCTCTGACCGTTGTCATGGAGGAATTCAAGGCAACATGTCCAGCATAAAAAATGTTCCAGATTAAATGACTGACGACAAATCCGACAGTAATAATAATAGCATTCATTGTTGGGGAGCCGATTTTAGAAAACTGCAAAATAAAGAACAATGCCGCAAATGGAGGTCCTACAAGTAACCATGAACGGTATTTACCCCACCTCATATTACTCTTTTCCAATATTATTCCTGCAGTAGGAACCCATAAGATATCAAAAATACTGGTGATCATCAATACAGTACCAACCAGGGCCATTGGAAGTTTTGCAAAATCTGTTAGAAATGCTGCAAAAAAGAATACCTCCATATTGACAAATAACTGAAACCCAAAGGAAGGTAATCCATAAAGATTAATAATCGACTTTTTTAATCCTTTTCCCATTATAAATCTCCTCTCAAAATCAAATTTATTAGACTAACCTAGGTTACCCTGTATCTTGTCCTTTTCTCACCTCCTTTATATCTAGAAACTAAATACGAGACCCAACAAAGAATATTCTGAACTATCTTAAGGCAAGTACGGGCAACCTCCGTCCTCGATAAAGCATTCTTTTGCAGCAATGTGCATAATAGTCCCTACGAGGTCAGGTGTTGCCCTATAACCAACTCTTAAAATCA
>DOPS01000203.1:0-5208 GCA_003512645.1 Desulfosporosinus sp. | reverse complement strand
ATATTCTTCCCAAGTCTCATAATATTTCGAATCCATTTTATCCTCTCCCCCCAGTATTAGTAGGTTCCGTTTTCATGAACATACTCCAAGACAGCTCTAAGGTTTTCTACAACTGGACCATTGGCTTCCAGATGGATAATGCTCTTGTCCGCTTGCCACCAATACCGTCCTCCTGGGGCAAGAATGTCTAATAATTCTTTGGCCTTATCTACACACTGTTCCTTAGTTCCCGTTTGCAACATAGTCACTGGATAGAAGCCAGAAATAATGTGTTTTTTACCCAGCTTTTCCTTAACAAGCTTGGCATCTCCGTATTCAAACCTCATAATTGTGTTTTCTGGTAATTCATACAGATAGTCGAGGTATCTCATCCAGTCGTGTTCCACAAACAATTGGACATTTTGGCCCATTCCAGCCAATGTCTCGACTAACTTTTTAAAGGTTGGCCAATATAAGGTTGCAAAATCTTTATCCCGCAAATAGGGAGCCATGTGTAGTGGAATAAACGTATAGCCTAGCATTGAAGGATTTGGCAAAGTCCCTTTCTTAATCATCAGTGGTAATACCGCTTCGCAGGCTGCCACTATCTTATCCGGATATCGCCTGACATCACCCGAAATTCCTTTAAAACTTCTCAGGAAGTCTGCCATAAAATCAAATGGAGCTTCAGTTAAGGCACCGATCATGGTGGCATAGCCATATTTTGCATTCAGTTTTGCTCTAATCGATCCGAGGTATGCCAAGTCATCAGATTGAGCCCGCATTGCTTTAGCTAAGGTCATTGCCACTTTACCGGGCTCCCCGTTAAAACCGGTGTATAAACGTGGCAAAACTGTTTCAACAATACAATCATACGGGGATGCGATAAACTGGTCATATTCCTCAGCCAACAAACCCACGACTTCTGGATGCTGCATGAATCCGCTGGAACTCATGACAATAGGGGTTGACCCAAGAATTTGATAGTGTGAGGGAATTCGGATAGAACCACCAGGATAAGTGTCGGTATAGAAATCTTGACAGAACTTATCATAAACGGGCTCTAACTTCGTTAAATCCCATTGACATTCAGCTAGGTCCAAACCAGCGTATTGAATAGCAAAATCTTGAGTTGCTGGGTTGCTGATCGGTACTCTTTTGGGAGTTTTTCCGCTGAATAGATCGCGGAAGATCTGATTTCGTTCATTCGTCATAACTGCGGCATCTGTCATATTATTTCACCCACCCTTGACAAGTTTTCAGCCCTTCAGCAGCGTTTGTCGTGAAAGCATCCGCACCGATTTGCTTACAAGCGTCTTCATTAACAGGATTCCCGCCAATAATTATTTTTACACTGTCTCTTAGACCTGCTTCGTTTAGGGCATTAACTATCTTTTTCATGGAATCAATAGCAAGGGTCAGAACGCCACTCATCCCAATGATTTGTGGTTTAACTTCTTTCACCTTCTCGACAAAGGCGTTGGGCGATACGTCAATCCCTAGGTCGTACACCTCAAAGCCTGCGGCTTCTGCCATACTACCGAAAATATTCTTCCCAATATCGTGCAAATCTCCCTCAACTGTACCAATAACAATAGAACCAACTTTTTGCGAGGCAACACCAGTTAACACAGGTTTTAGTAATTCAATCGTTTTGGATAGTAATTCTCCGGCAAAAATCAAGTCCCCAACGTAGTATTCGTTCTTTTCAAACAGCTCTCCGACAATCGCCATACCTTGCTGGCAGGCAAAAACAATCTTTTGGGCATCTTCACCACTAGGGTTTGTAGCTACAAAATCGTTGATCATAGTTAAAATGGCTTTTTCATCGAGATCTCCTACCGCTTGAGTTAATACCTGTAAGTCGAGCATAATTAAACCTCCTCAAATCTTAATGAATTGTTGAAATATTATTTGTTTTGATAACATGTTTTATCCGAACAGTCAGAGCAATCTAACAAATTAGAATATACTAATATCTAACTGTATATACAAGATTCGTTAAAAAAAATTCCATTACACGTATTACGCTTCAACCTTTAGAGGGCCGATCTTATTTTTGCGGTAAGCATTCAAGTAATTTCTACAAAAGCGATCTTTCCCCAGTAACGCATCTGTAACATACAGTGTCGTCACCATATCCCGACTACAGGGATCCAAGATGGCAGAATCCATACCTGCATTGATTGCAAGGGTTAAGAAGTGTTGATTAACCACTTTTCTTAAAGGCATTCCGAAAGATATATTGCTTAAACCAGAAGTTACTTTAATAGTAGGATATAAGGTTTTCACTTCTTTTAAGGTCTCGACAAAGTTTAATAGAGATTGATTATCTGCAGATAGCGCCATCACAAGAGGGTCAATGTGGATCCTATCAGGGGTAATATCATAAGTTAGAGCCTTTTCAACCATAACTTTTGTAATGTCTACCCTTGTCTGAATGTCTTTCGGAATGCCCCTACTATCACACGTCAGTGCAATAACTTCCCATTTTGTCCCTTTAATGATCGGGTAGATTATTTCGCATTTTCCACCTTCTTCAGAAACGGAGTTAATCAATCCAGGGCGTTTAGCATAGGGGAAAACCTTTTCAATAACTAGTGGATTTGGACTATCGATACACAACGGCGTATCCACTGCGTTCTGAACAATGTCCATTAGCCATAGTAAAGTATCTACTTCGACATCTGGTGCAGTACTAGCACATATATCAAGATAATCAGCGCCTGCCTCAGCCTGCATTAAGGCAAGATTTCTAATGAATTCTTCGTCCTTTTGCTCTATGGCCTTTTTGACACTTGGTATGGTTCCATTTATTTTTTCGCCAATGATAATCATTTAAGTTTCCTCCTTTGATGTCATAGCTATTCCTGTATATACATGTCTTATGGCATTATATTATCAATATTCAATTATTTTGTCAAATATTCTTTTTCACAATCCCTTTCTTTAGAAATCTGTCATCATTTAGGAAATTTCCTAAAAACTATTTGCTTGGCATCGCAGCTTAAGTGTCCCAATAATCAAGACTCGAATAGAGCTATCGAGATCAGACACAGCCAGGAATAAAAAAGAAGCAAAGAACTATTTTATCAGTTCAGTGCTTCAATTTACTAATATGCATCCATTTTTTCTGGCTATTTAATGTTAAAATATGTGCATTCACCGAAAATACTATTGAATCTAGGGTAACTGCCCAATTCGACAAATTTAACAACGTTAGCGATATCCCTGGCTCTACGGAATTCACCTGAAGAAAGCAATGCTAATTTAGAGCCGGTACCGGCTGCATTACCGATCATTTTAATTTTACTTTCCAGTTCAAGAGGAATCAATCCTATGACACAGGCGCTATGCGGGGTCAAGTAGTTTCCAAAGGCACCGGCTAACAGAACTTCATTAATGTCTTGGGCTTGGATACCATAGGTCTCCATTAGAACTCTAACCCCTGCCGCCATAGCTCCCTTGGCCATCTGAAGTTCCCTGATATCACTTTGGGTAATCATAATAGGTCTGCCGTGACCGGTTGAATCTGCTTCAGCAAGCAAAAATGCTCCTTGCCCCTCATACTGTATGAGATTTTCCTTAAACCTTTGGGCCACAGGATTAGTCAGTTGCTCGAATTCCAAGAATTTCCCTCTCTTATTAAGAATACCGAGTTCCACCAACCCTGCGACCGTATCAAGTAAAGCAGAACCGCACACTCCTAAGGGTTTTTCTCCCCCAATTACGGAATACTCAAGCTTGTCCCGATAATACACATGGTCTATTGCCCCAACGGCGCCCCTCATCCCACTACTGATCTGAGCCCCTTCAAAGGCCGGGCCTGCAGCAGCCGAACAAGCAACCATCTTTTCTTTTGAGCCAAGCGCAATCTCACCATTAGTACCAATATCAATAACGAGCTTAATATCTTCACTTCGATCTAACTCAGTGGCTAACAACACTGCTACCGTGTCAGCCCCCACAAAGCCTGCAATATTGGGTAGCATGAAGACTTTCCCGGCCTGATTGATGCTAATATTAAGTTCCGAAGCATCTAATACCAAAGGCTCACTGAGGGCAGGTACATAAGGGGACACCGCAATACTCTGAGGATTTATGCCTAGAAAGATATGATGCATACACGTGTTCCCTGCGATAGAAATCCCATAGATTTGATTTCTGAGAATAGAAGCTTTTTGTGCCGCTTCTACAATTAGTTTATTAATGGCCTCAACCACAGCACTCTGCAATTTTATTAGACCATTTTCTTCATGGTTCGCAAAGGTAAGCCGAGAAATAACATCTGCCCCAAACGTAGTCTGGGGATTAAGGGTAGAAACCACACTTAACTCTTTCCCAGAATAAAGATCGAGCAAATAACCCACAATGGTAGTGGTTCCAATATCGAAGGCCATTCCGAGCATCGTTTTCGTGGAATCCTGTGCTTCGATTCCAGCTACTGTACTTTCATACATTACAGCGGTGATGAGGTTATTGGCCCCTCTAAGGACATCTGGCATCTGTCTTAAAATGGAGACCGTTGACTCTAATTCGTGATCCTTATACCCTTGTTTAACTAAACCTTCCTTTAAGCGACGCCAATCAGAACTCTGAGTCTCACGAGAAGGCTTATCAACTTCAATAAATACTTTGTGGAGTTGAGGCGCTATTTGAAATGCCCTTTCCTCAGACGCTATTAAGATATTGTGAGCAAGTTTTTTTTGGTTTGGAAGCTCCACTATTAAATCATTGTGTACAGTAGTCAGGCACGCTAAACGAATACCTTCGTCTACTTCCTTAACCTGAAGCATTTCTTGTTCTCTGATAACCGGTGTCGTCAATCCCTTAGAAATTTTGACCCGACATTTTCCGCATGTTCCTCTACCGCCGCAGAGGAAATCAAACTCTAAGCCTACATCATTCATGGCTTCCTTTAGTGTGCTACCTTCTGCGACTTCTAACGAAACGTCACCAGGTTGAAAAACCACATTATAATAGTTCAAAAAGATCCCTCCACCTTGTGTCATTAAACGATTAATCACTTCTACCCTGCAATTTTATATAGTCTCCTCTATAGCTAGTCACCCCTATGCCAATTGGCTTATTTTCATTGTTGTAGAGCTTCTGCTCAACAACCAATAAGGCAAGTTCATCGTAAATATTGAGATAGCGCTTAATTTCTGTGTTAGGTATCTGAGCACTAATACTTATTCTTTTCTTTAATGCAAAAATGGGCATACTATT
>DOPS01000322.1:0-32301 GCA_003512645.1 Desulfosporosinus sp. | reverse complement strand
AAACACCTTCTTATTAGTGTCTGGCAAGGACAATTACTTGGAGTGATAATGAATCTTGCTCTATGTATGGTTGGTGGAGTATTGGGGGTGAAGTTATTAAGTTCATATGGACGAGATAAATTAATTCCCAAGGGTTTATTCTTTGGAATTACATACGGGTCAATTATCTCAGCTACTCTTAGTGCATTTCCGACTAACAACTCTAGAATTTAGTAAAACCTGTGTTTCACTCCAACCTTCAAGTCGTTTACCTAAATCTTGCTCCAACCTTTTCTTTAGCACTTCACCAGTACTACCAACTTTAGGCCTTAAGTCTAGAGTCACTAATAATAGTCTTTTAACAACTTTGATTACCTCCACAGCTAACGTAACTTAAAAGGCATTGTATTTTCGTTTCAATTTGTTTGCCGATCATGCTGTACCCTCATCCAATCAGGATGAGGGTTTAAACCTTTTAAATACGTCTTCCCTCACTTTGTTATGGCTCAATAACCGATGGCCCTACTAGATTCTCTTGACTCATAGTAGGTGACTTTCTTTCCTAAGTGTTATTGAGATTGCCGGACCTCACTAAAAATATTAGCATCCTATAAAGAAAATAAGCCTAACCAAGGTGAACACTCACCCAGTCGGCTTACTTTCTACTCTATTCAAGCAGTGTAACTTTTCACTTTTGGTATTGGCAAAAGGTCTATTTTTGGCGCACGTGATCGTTTATTTTTTCTTAGACCTCTAGTTTTGCTCAGCAAAAGTCTCTTTAACGAAAAAGGTTCCTGTACCCTTGGCGATGATCTTACCTTTTTCATCCTCCAAACTTGCTTCAGTAAAACAAGCAGTTTTTCCTGCCCTAATGACCTGCCCTACAGCAATAATCTTATCGCCTACTTTTCCGGCCGTTAGGTAGGAGACGTTGATGTTGCAGGATACAACTATGCTCCCCTTTGTAAAACAAGCCATTCCCATACATACATCGACCAGAGTCGCAGTTGCGCCACCGTGTAATGTTCCTGCCATGTTGGAATTATGTTCTTCTACAACCATTTCGGCAATCAATTTGCCAGGTCCCATGGCCACGATTTTAATACCCGTTAAATGTGCATAACTGTTATCCTGGTATAACTCCAAGATTTTATTAAAAATGGCCGGATCTAAACCCAGGTTTTCTGTCTTTAAATCGATTTCCTTTTGCGAAATACTCATTTTTTCCCCTCGCTTAATTTACTCCCAAGAAACTTGGACTCATTATAACCCATCAACTTTTTGAGGGATACTAAGTATCTTTCTCTACCGTGAGAGGACTACTAAAGCACCCAGATTGTTCCACTCTAACATTTCTACATTTTCCGTTCATATCCTTCTCGATATTGCAAAATTATTCTAAAATAAAAGATAAACTAAAATCGTCGGGTATATATATTTTTACCTTCTCATTTCTTTTTACCGCAAAGGCTGTAATGAGCTGTACTATATGTTTCAGACCATCCACATGAATCATTGCACCAAATCGATATGTGAAATAAGCCGCATGCCTTTTCAGAGTGTATTTCTATTGTGACAACTAACCGTTCACCTAAACCAGTAGAAATCTTTAAGGCTAGTTTCTGTTCTAGACCAAGCTCAACACAACCCATTTTTTATCAACATAACAGCATAATGCATGATTTTAAGTATTTTGAGCCTAGATTTGCGTATCTGTGACGCATTCCTAGAACTTTTCTTAGACTGCATCTCCTGATTCTCCCCTTCCGACTCACAGTTTACTCCCCTCCTTCCTCCACCCTCATCCGTCTCTTCAACTCAAAAACAAAATGCGCAGTGAGAATTTCTATCTTCTCAACCAACGCATTAAATAATTTTCGTCGAATTCTTAGCCCAAAATATACTTAAAATGAAGTAACACAAACTTGTATCGTTTTTGGAAAATTTCCGTGGAGGTTTCCTTTATTTATATCTTCTAACGATGGGGTGCAAATGACGAAGAGAGAACTGATGGAGAACTAACAAAATTTATTCAAATAAAAATCAATTGGTTCTTGCGAATAAACTTAATTTTTGAGTAAGTCAGAAGCTAGAATTTAATTCTGGGTATGTCCGCTTCCTTTAGATTATCTTCCCATGTCCAAAAATGAGCCTCCCCGTTGCCCACCCGGAAAAGAATAAAGTTTGGATCATCTGCCGTATTTATACCGAGGGCTTTTAGAAAAGGTCTTTCGTCTAAGGCTTTATTCTTTATTATAATATCCTCAACAAACTCTACGCGGCCTGTTATCCGTAAATGCTTTATGGGTTGCAATGTTACAAAACAAAGTTCTACATTGGAATTAGCTAGCAGTTGAGAGTACAAATTCTTAGAACTGGCAGTCGTAAAATAGATTCCATCTTCTTTTACCCACAATGGAACCATTCCTCTCCCCCTAGGTTGATCTCCATCGATAGTACACAAGGTACAGGTTGCCTGACTCTCGTTGATAAATCTAATACAATCTCCAAAATCCATTTCTATAGCTCCTTTTGACTTTTGCATATTATATCAAAATTTTACATGAAGGTCTTTGCTAATTTTGCTAATTATTTTATGTACTTGCTATTGTATTTATCTTATAAAGTCGGTTGGAGCTATCCCAACCTTTTTTAAAAAGGTTCTACTAAAATGGCTGAGGTTGTTAAAACCGCTTTCAAGACAAATTTCGGTTACTGACTCTTAACCGGAAGCAGGCAATTACTTTTAAGATGTCGAAGTAGATAGACTCCTACCTGGATGGCTATGGCTTTGATCACCAACATATCACGTCGGCCGCTCTGCGGGTCGCAGCTAAAAGCCACCCCGGATGCCTGGGCTTTTACCATCTCCATAATCACAACCGCTGGCAGCAATTCGAGGTCGTTTATGTTCTTCTTGCGACGATAGGCCACAGCCCGGGGTGTCCATAGGGATGCATTGCAGCCTTTGATCGCATCCATTATGTTGTCCAGCCCGTTCTGTCATAATAAGATATATCTGACAATAGTTACACAATAGGCTGAATATTCTGGCCAGGATTGACAGTTGGTAAATCCTAGCGTACGATAAAAAATAAACTGCAGAAGGGGGGGATCCTGGTTCTCTGCAGTAAGAATCTACAAAACATTATATTAAGAATACTGCTAGAGAAATCCAGGTTATGTAAGTGAGAAATTTAGACGTTGTATTTAATCCGGCTAGCTTAGCTGTTGTTGGAGCAAGCCCTGATTCAGGTAGGATTGGTTATAATATATTGCAAAGTATCCTCGAGGGAGGCTTTCAGGGCAAAGTATATCCAATCAATAGTAAATACGAGCAAATCATGGGATTAACTTGTTATTCTGGATTAGCAGAGTTGCCCACTGTGCCGGAGTTGGTAGTGCTAGCGGTCAATCAATATGTGACTGTTGAACTTGTAGAATTATGTGCCCGCATAGGTGTTAAAGGTGTTATCTGCTCGGCCGGTGGTTTTAAAGAGATGGGCTCGGAGGGACATGCTTTAGAAAAACGTTTAATAACTGTGGCCAAGAATGCGGGAATTGCCTTGGTCGGCCCCAACACTTTAGGTTTGATTAATACAGCCTCCCCCCTTTATGCTACCTTTTATCCTATGACCTTAAACAAGGGATCTGTATCTGTGATTAGTCAAAGTGGAGGAATTGGACTATCCTTATTGGCTGAAATGCAGGATGAAGGGGTTGGGGTTGCTAAGTGGTGTGGGGTTGGCAACCGAGGAATTCTAGAATATGCTGACTATTTGAATTACTTGGCGGAAGATCCAGAAACCAAAGTTATTGGTATTTTTATAGAGGGTACGGATAAGGGAAGAGAATTTATTGAAGGGGCTAACGCTGTTGCCCGCAGTAAACCTGTGGTTATCTTCAAAGCTGGGCGTGGAGAGGCGGCTGGGCAGGCGGCACGAACTCATACAGGTACTTTGGCAGGATCCTATCGACTTTACCAAGATATTTTTGCTCAACACAGTTTATTAACCGTAGATAGCATCGAGGAAATGGTCCATATGCTGAAGGCCCTTTCTGTAGTTCCCAATAGAGTAGGCGGAGGCTCGATAGAGACGATAAATGGAGTTGGACTAATTACCCATACTGCTGGGCCGGCTATCGTTGTGGCTGATATCCTTGAAGCGGTTGGGTGTAAGCTGCCGGAATTGACTGCGGCTACGTTGCGAAGAATTGAAGAGACTATCGGTCCTAATCCACCTGTAATTCTGCGTAATCCCCTTGATTTAGCAGGCTCCGGGTTCGACGCACTTATTTATGGCCAGTGTATGGCGGCCTTAGCTGCTGACTCGGGTGTAGATGCCTTGCTGGCTATTTTCTGTCACCATCGCAATTGGGCTTTCCCAACATTAGAATTGATTAAAGTTCAAGCTGAATGCCAGAAACCAGTAATTGCATGCTATATTGGAGAAAGCCAAGCAGTTGTAAAGGAACGTCCCCTTCTACAACAAGCGGGAATCCCTCTCTACCACTCCATTGCGGCAGCTGCAAAAGGCTTAGTTGCTCTTAAATTCTATGGCTGGAGGGAAAAGCGATGATCGAAAATTCGTCGTTATTGAGTTGGTCTGAAGCTCAAAAATTGCTGGGGTCATATGGTATTAACCTGAGCGGTGAGGCAGTTGTAGAAGATGATGTGTGCAAAGTAGCTGCTAAATATGCTTTTCCTCTTGTACTTAAGGGATATGCTACTTTTAATTCTCATAAGAAAGAACAAGGGCTTGTTCGCTTTGACATAAATAATGAGAAAGAACTTACTAGGGTTTACACAGAGTTAGATGTCCAGATGAAAGGTTGGTCGGGTCAAAACGAAATAGTTTTACAGCCTACAGCCTCTTCTGGAATCGAATTAGTAGTCGGGGCACGCCGTGACCCAACCTTTGGGGCTGTCTTGATGTTTGGTTTGGGAGGCACCTTGGTCGAAGTATTGAATGAAGTTGTGTTTGCTTTAGCACCTTTAGACCTTCAGGCAGCATTGGCTATGTTAGAACGCTGGCCACTTCGCCAACTTTTGGATGGATACAGGGGTTGGCCCACCGTTGATCGCCAAGAATTAGCAACGCTTCTTATTAAACTGGGTCATTTGATAAGCGAACATTTGGAAATTCAAGAGATCGATCTTAACCCGGTTATTGTAGGACATAAGGGTTTGATATTAGTTGATGGACGAGTGACGGTAAACCAGCACATTTCACTTGGAACAATCAAATAAATAGATTCCTTCTTCTTTTGAAACCCTAAAGGTAATCCTTCTGATCAAGAAGCTATAAAAAATCACAGACAAAATGAAAAATATGGTATATTTATACTGTAATTAGTTTCGTCTTATTTAAATCTAGTTCTCAATTTAGGTTGGTCCTAATTCAATTCTAAAGTGACAGCTCACACAGCCCTCTTGTCTAATTAAAGACAGGAGGGCTGTTGGCAATTGCATTATCCCAATACCGAATTCGTCGCCTACAGCACTCTAATTGCCCCCAACTGACTTTTCGAATTCCTTTTCGCGGCATAAATTAGATAGAAACAAATCAAGCCAACTACGATTAGTTTATAACACTACAGCGTAATTTGATTTTATCCAGTAAGGTTCTTTAATTTCTTCAAACGATGGGATTTATATGCAATATAATTGCGACGAAGATGATAATTAATCAGCTTTAAGGCCTTCTTTATCATTTTTTCATCACCTGACAAGGCTGCAACAACAAGCAATAGGGACATGGGAAGAGTTAAGATGGGACTTTTTTTTTATCCGTGATAAGCGATCTGATCTCAAGTAGAAAGGCACTGGCTATAAACACCAGGAGCATATGGCGATGCCATGCTCTCCAAGACCTGAATTCGTAATGATCCATGCCTAATTCATCTATGGCCTCATGGAAGCACTGTTCAATAGGCCAGCGCATTAACGATGCTTTGCACAGTTCAGTCTCTGGAGTGTCTTCTGGCGCATTACTGACAGAAAACCTAGTTTCCCCATTTTCTAAACGGCGAATAAATAACCAGCATGATTTTATCGGGACTTCACCCGTTTCTTTCGCAAAGGCTCTAAAGATTCGAAGAACTTTGATCTCCGAATAGATCGGTCCTTTTGATCCTTCTCCAAGATACATTCTTCGCCAGGGTATCGTATCATCCTCAGCGATCTTGGACACAGATTCTGCTGGAATGGTCGCTGTCATTTTCTTAGGGTGTGGACCCTTTCCTTTATAGGCGGGCACTTCAAATGTGGGTTGAACGCGCCATGCCAGTGATTCCTTATGGATATCAGCAAAATACCAATAGTTATCCGAGACCGCCTCAATAAATTCCTTGCTGTTTCCATAAAGACAGTCCATACCAATCCATTTCGCCTTAAATAAACCGGATTGTTCGATTTCATGAATCAAATCCAGCGCAATTTGTGGTTTGGTCTTGAAAGTTAGGTCCTCGGGCACAGCGCAGTCAATCCTGAGCTGTTTATGCTCTTCGTCAAACCATTTTTCGGGCATGAACAGCCGTGCTGAAATCAAACCATAGCCTTTAGGGCCGGAATAGCCGACGAAAACACCCACCTGACTGTTNNGTTGGCTACTTTTCCGACACTACCACAATACTGAGGTGCCACACCCACCGAATGATCACCTTTTTTAGGCATGCCACTTTCGTCGAGGGTAATCATTCCTTCATCGTCTGAAAGGCGCTCAGAAAGACCCTGTTGATGAATGGTTGCGGCTCCTTCATCATCCCATCTAGATTTTTTCATGAAATTCTGTAAATTACGGGGACCTCGTGGATCGTCTATATATTCCAAAGCGATGGGTTCAACCGACTTCCTTTCCAAATGGCTCAATAATCCCTTGACATACACACTCGCATGGAATGTTTGCTCGGAACGTCGAAAACAGCCCAGAAAACGATCCAAGAAAGTTTGAAGCATGTCGGGTAACTGATCGACAAGACCCCGTACATTAGCCTCTTCTAAAAGTCCCTCATGCCATGTATTCTTTTGCAGTTGCATAGTGATCCTCTCCGAATGTTTATTTTCTTTGAGGACCCGGAGGGGCTTTCCTGTACATCCCATCAATTGTTTGAAGTTTTTCTTCAGAGTATAGACAAACACTCCCTTTTTGTTTCCATGATACTGATAGGTGACTCCAACTTTTCCAAACCCGCTGGTTTCGCCGACATAGTGCCAGTTAGACGCTTTATAGCAAGTTCCTTTGTATTGGTCTCGATCTACAAAGGTTTCTAATAGATAGGGTTCCGTCCCGTAAAGGATCGGCCAATCGTGTTTTAAACGCTTAATCGACAAAGCAATGATATGTGATGCCAGGTTTTTAACGTGCACCCACGGTAAGATCAAAAAGCGATTATTATTCAAGACATGCGGTAAATACTGTTTGCGTTCTTCTTCACTCCAGCCAATAAAGGTATCGCGCATGCCAAGTTTATAAGAAGCTTGCGTGTAACTAATAGCAGCAATAGGACGTTCCTTAAACCACACAAGATACTTTACTCGTGGACCAATTATGCTGTTAAAACCGAGATAATGATACGATTTCACAAGCTGGTTCCAGAGAACTTCCAGTTCTGTGCGACTGACAAGTTCAATTTTCAGTGCAGATTTTATCTCAAGTATTTCTTCTACAAAGGGGGTATCATCAACAGAAGAAATAACATTTTCTAGTTTCATACTAACGAATCCTTTCAGTTTTGAGGACAGAGAGATCCCTTGTATATGTTACACTGTCATCCTCCGAGTCCTCATCACTAATTTAACACAGAAGATTCGTTTTGTCTAGCATTTTTTATGTTACGCTGTAGTAATAATAATGCAACGCATTATTGCCGACAAAGTAATCTGCTATTGGATTCCCTTCTACTGCCCCATGGCTTATTTCGAGCATGGTAGTAATGTCATCTATGACGTTTAATATGCAGAAAAGTAATAGTAGTTTATATACTCTCTTCAGAGGATTACCCCCCTACTGCTTGCAACTATAATAATTTTTCCAGATTCTCGATTTGGGCCTTAAGCTTCACTAATTCAGCTTTGAGTTCTACATTTTTGCTACCAGCACTCCCAGCCATTTCTTCCTGGTCCTTAGCTTCCGCCGCAGCAATTTCGGAAATAGCATTCACGACAATGCCAACCACTACATTTACGACAATAAAGGCTGATATGACTATAAAGGGAACAAAATATAGAAATGCATAAGGGAATACTTCCATGACAGGACGTGAAATTCCCATTGACCAGCTTTCAAGTGTCATCACCTGAAACAAGGTGTACATGCTTCTACCCAATGTGCCAAACCATTTATTGAAATCCGCGCCAAACATATTTGTGCCGATTATAGCAAAGATATAGTACAAAATAAACAAAAGGAGCGAAACCCATCCCATACTTGGAAGCGTCTCTATGATTGCTACTATAATGATGCGCAGCCTTTTTACACTCGTAGCAATACGCAATATACGTAGTGCCCGGATAGTTACTTGCCACTTACCTTTATTCCCATGCAGAATATCCATTAGACAAAGACAAGTATATTAGTAATTGACCGCGAAACATGGCGAAATAGTGAATACGGACAAAAAACACCCTTACACGATAATTGTGCAAGGGTGAGAGCGATTCATAGATTTAGCAGACATTTTACCCTGCTTAGACCAACTATAATAGTACCGGAGATGAATAGTGGTTTTTCATGCTTGTTGCTGCAAGGCGTTTCCCGGCTTAGTAATAAATCCCCTAGATCTAACATCCGGCAGAGTAAAAGCAAGTATTATGCCTAGGACGGGAAGCAGGCTGATAATGTCCATGGTAAAAGGCATCCCTACATGATCAGCAATTGCTCCAAGTATCGTTACTCCGATAGAGCCCATACCAATACCAAAACCGAGCATCAGCCCCGAAGCTAACCCGATGTTATGAGGTAAAAGCCTTTGTCCGAAAACCACTGTGGTGGAAAAAGTTGAGATTAGTGACGCACCGATAATAAAAGATAAAACGGGAATCCAAGTGCCGTTCAAGTGCAAAAACGGGTAGATCGTGATTAGGGAAATGATCATCGAAGCCAATAAACCGTTCCGCCCGCCAAAACGGTCGGCAAATGGCCCGCCTAAAATCGTACCTACTACTCCGGCAAGTAAAAATATACTCACTAGATATACAGGCTCAGCAATACCTTTAAAACTGGGAAAATAAAAGGGAATGAAATAAACTAGGCCGGATTGTATCCATGATCTTATGGTTACGTACAGTATCAATAATATTAAGCTCCCAACCCTATTGACGCTACTGACAGTTTGTTCTTGATCTTTTTTTTGCATGTGTGATTTTCTTGCTAGAATTTTCTTAAATCTGGGCAATAAAAACAAGAAGATTACAGCAGCCAGTGCACCAGGAATCATTACACTCTGAATTGAGTCCAAGCCTGCAAAGCTCAATACAAACATCGCAAGTATAGGGCCAAGGCCAAAGCCGAGATTCCCTCCTACTGAAAAAACCGCCATCGAAGACCCAGCTTTGGTGTCCTCGCTTGCAAAATGGGCCATTTTAGACCCTTCCGGGTGGTATCCCGCCACTCCGATACCGCTCAACAGCACCGCAAGCAACAATAATCCGTAAGAGTTGACTATTCCAATTAGTGCCAAACCAAAACCAGAAAGGAAAAGCCCTAGAGGCATTAACCAAGGCATGCTGTAACGGTCACTTAACACACCGAAAACCGGCTGGATAATGGCCGAGCTGAAGGTAAATGCCAAAGTAATGGTACCGACTTGAAAGTAGCTGAGATGAAAGCTTTGAGCAAGTAAGGGCATCAATATAGGAAGGACCCCCTGAACCAAATCTACAATTAGATGACCAAAACTCAAGATCCATAAATACGGGCTGATCAATTTCTAAGCCTCATTTCTATCGCCTTTGCTGAACATTTTCTATCCCTTGGTTAGAATTTTAGATAATCATCGTGGAAACATCACTGCGATGTTGAGACAATTGGGATATGCTGGTTGTACTACAGATTATGGCTCATTTCTTTTCGAATCGAAAAAATGTATTATGACACTGCTCTTTTTAGAGCAGTGTTTCTATCTTTCTTCATAACTTTGAACCATTACAAACCAGCTTCCCATATTGACTCATTCGTTACCTTTTTCCTAGACACCACCTCTAAGACCCCAAAAACTTCATACCCATGTTTCTCATAAAAACCTTTGCCTTGAAAATCAAAGGTGTCTACATGCGCTAAATAGCACCCTTGTTCCTTTGCAGCTCTTTCTACCTCTCTTAATAGTTGAGAGCCACACCCTTTTTTCCGGTATTCTTCTTTAACCCAAAACAGCTCTATATATAAACACTTCCATCCATAAAGATAACATTTTAGTCCTCCAATGATATTACCTTGCTTATCTTTTATCGTTTTATTTAGACCTGACACATCATCCAACCAATTATTGTCTGAATTACTCTTACAGTGGTTTTTCGAATCCCCTGATAATCTACTTCTAAATACTTTCCACATCTTCCCTACATTTCCTCCCTGATCATAAATAATCCATGAATAAACAAAAAAGCCAGACCGTCATGTTGTTCATTTTACATGTGCTCATCGGCTCCCTTTTGGCCGAGTGCATTCCTTAATAGAAAAAATTACCAAAGACATTGGTAACATTTACATATCACAATATTACTCCTAAACTCCCAAACAAACACCATAGTAAATCGTCCTAAACGCGAGAAAAAACTATTATAGATCTCATCTCCTCTATTAAATACGTAAAGAAGTTTTATTTGTAAAAAGGAGTAATTTACTTAATGTTAGCTGAGTTTAAAATTATTAATGACCCCTTACGTCCTAGTATTTGTACTAATCTTTGTTCAGTTTGTTACCGAAATAATAAAAATGAAAGTAAAAGAATAGGTTGCTGTTCTTATGAACCGGAATTTTGTCTTTTCGATTTAGTATTTTTATATCTTCATTACCCTGATATTTATGAGTTAACATTGAAAAAAGGCCAGATAATTAAGGGATATAACGGAATTATGATAAAAATGAAAGCTGGTTTGAACCATTGTCCCTTCGCAAGTGACTTGGGATGTGTCTTACCAAGGGATGCCATAACGCCTCTGTGCCGGTTATTTATATGCCGGGAAGCGGCTATCTTTGGGCCAGCCATCATTGAAGAAAAATTTGATGAATACTTTTTAAGCAGGGAATATGACTTAAATAATTTTTTAAATAGTAAACTGATATATGACAAGGGTTTTAATAAGTCAAGACTACACAACTTTATAGCTGAATTTTCCGGAACCGTAAACACCATGATTTCAGGAATCAATAGAATTAACCCGCCGACAGAAACTTTCAATAGAGTAATAAATATAGAGGATTTCGGATTACTCCAACGGCGAGCTAAAGTGGTAAAAAAAGCAGGACAGCCAAAGCTGTCCTGTGAGATGTTGATTAATTAATTATGACTAGGATTTGTATTTTCATTAGTTGGAACATCCAGCTTTTCCGCAATTACTTTTGACTTCGGTGTTATTATTCCTGGTTTAGGAGTATTTCCTAGTGGTAAGAAATTTGTATTGTTGCCTTTGCCTAAGGTTGCCATCTTTTAATCTCCTTTACATTAAACTAAAATTAGTTTCTGCAAAAGGCTGAATTCTAAAACGTTAATTTATGCCATTAAAGCGAGATTGAAATGTTTCGTTCGCCAACTTTGATAATTGGTTAAAAAAAGCGACTCTGATGAGCCGCTTAGTGATAATTTATCTATCATCCCGACGATTGTTGTCATCACCATTTCTACCGTTATCTTTTGTACGATCTGTCTGTTTGTTCCGGTCATCTTTATTATTTTCATCCGTCCGGTTAGTTGGTGTCGTTTGTTCTTTAATTGGATTAACCTTCGCCTGATTTTCCTGGCTTTGATTCTCAAATTTTTGTTTCATTTCCGACTTTGGTTTGGACTGCTTGGCTACATTTTTATCCCCATCTCGTTGGTCTTGCTCAAGGTCATCAAGGTGAACCTTTCCTTTTTGAATGAGAGATTTCTTAAATTCTTCCAAAGCAACTTTGGTTTGCTTTTCTAAACTTTCATGATCCACTACCGGTAGTGTTGCTGGCGTCGTCTCATCTGCTACCTTAGCTTCTTCCTTTTCCAGCTTATTGACTGCCTTCTCCATGGAGCGTACGACATTAAGCGCTAATTTTTGAGCAGCTTGTGGAGGAAGCTTATCTATTAAATTACTAAGAACTACAACGTTGTTTGAGTTAACATTATTGAGGGCTGTACTAAGGGTTATAGCTGCTTCAGATGTAGGATCTTCAACTTGCTCAAGGAAGGCCTGCGCCTTGGCGATCTTATCTGTATACTGGTTTAAATAGATCTCGGCGTTTTCTGAGTCACCGTTCATCATCATTTTCTGGGCTTTCGCCAACTTTGCTAGTGCGTGCTGTTCATTTAGCTCGCATTTACGTACTGGGTCAAAAGTCAGAGCAAGCTGGAGTTTTGCGATTAAATCAGTGAACCAGGTAGCCGGTGCAACTATTTCGCCATTATCGTCGACAACTGGTGTCAGTGCATCTTTTGCTGTTGCAATTGCTACTGTTTGGTTTGTTACTCTAAGTTCCAAAGCTGTTTTTGCATCCCCATCAGCTACTGCCTCTACCGCTGTATCCGCTGCTTCTTTAAGTCCTTCAGCTGTAGCTACTTCTTCTAATGTAGTAATTGGCGCAGCCTCATAGGCTGTTACTGCTGCTTCTGCCTGAAGTGCTGTTTTAGCTGTTGTAATTGCTGCTGTTTGGTTTGTTACCCTAAGTGCGAAAGCTGTTTTTACATCCGATTCGACGACTACTTCTACCGCTGTATCCGCTGCTGCTTTTAGACCCTCAGCTATAGCTACTTGATCTAACGTAGTTATTGGCGCAGCTTCATAGGCTGCTACTGCTACTTCTGCCTGAAGCGTAGTTTTTTCTATTAAAATTGTTGCTGTTTGGTTTGTTACTCTAAGTTCCAAAGCTGTTTTTACAGCCACATCGACTACTGCTTCTATTGCTGTATCCGCTGCTTCTTTTAGACCCTCAGCTATAGCTACTTGATCTAATGTAGTGATTGGCGCAACTTCATAGGCTGCTACTGCAGTTTCTGCTGCCGCTGTTTCCGAAGTAACTTCATATGTCACCATTGTAGTTTGATCCGCGGTAACTGTGTCTGCCATAGTCATTGCTGCACTAAATGGGAATGCCAAAAGCACAATTGTTACGGCAACTGTGAGTCTTTTCTTAATTGATTTCATTTTTTAACCTCTTTCTTTTTATAATTGTTAGGTAAATATAAGGCCTGTTTATTACATAGCAGGCGCTTTTGGGCTTGTGCCTCTTACATAATATCTTTACGATACCTAGAAGTCTTTTGAGGGGGTTTAACAGATTTGTAGCCTAAAGAGAACCTGTAAGAATCTAATTCTCTTTGATTTTTTAGGCTAATATCATTGCCTCTTGCTAAATAATTGAAGGTGAGCGTAGGACTTGTAAGTAACTTATTCATCTTTTTACAATAAAAGGCATCGAACCTACGTCCGATGCAACTTGTACTTTATGGGTGAATGATAAGTCGACTACTTCATCTTCTCTAACCGCTCATATAAATCCGTGCGCCTGCCCCGCTCCCATGAACTATAAATCTTTTCCGAGAGCTCCGGGGTCAGTGGAAGGGAATTCAAACTATTCTCTTGATAAAGCCGATTAATCTCTTGCGAGCAACTTTCGCATAGATAACTCTCTCCACCCCAAGCAAAATAACTGCGCATTTTTTGATAGATATCCTCAAATTTATCCACCGTGATATTGCCAAAGGAGATATTTAGAAACTCACAGGGCTGTAAATCACCCTTGGCATTGATATAGAATCTGTCGGTACCCCCGGCTGTACAGCCAAAAACTGACTTGTCTTCTTCAATAATTTGGGCCGAGATGGCTGGATATTCTATAAACTCTGCTTGTAAATTGTATTGGTTTACTCTCTCTTTGATATGTTCAATGTCCTGCTCACTGAATTCGATATCTTCTTTTTCCAGCCACCCTCCCGCAGGTTTGGGCTTAATAATCTGGATCAGACAAGCCTTGGAGTCCTTGGCCACCTCCATAATTTGTTCAAAAGTACCGTTATAAAAGTCATCTCGCATCAGGCAGGCATTAAAAGCAACTGCCAAATCTGCATCATGGCACATCTTAACCCCGGTCTCCATCGTCTCCCAAGCAGACTCTTTACCCATAAAGCCATTAAAAGTATTGGCATCAGGGCTGTGTAGAGAAAACATAATAGCGGTTACATCTAACTCTTTAAGTTCTACAAGCTTCTCCTTAGTCATTCCAGCACCGGTAGAATTTATCCAAATCTCCGATCTGAAATCTATCGCCTCGCAAATCTGCTTCAAGCGCTCATAAGCAAAAAAGGGTTCTCCACCCTCAATATTGAAGAAGGCAATCCCCATCTCCTGCAGCTTCCTGACAATCCCGATCAGAGTATCAATCTTGACATCCTTGCCTCTATCAAGTTTCTGATAACAATGCTTGCAATGATAAGGACATGCCGATGTAATTGATACTAAGACCGTGGTACAGGGCATTTTTTCCTCAAATTGACTGAATTTCTGGCAGGCAGTTTCAAAGGCTGGAGATGGAAAACCAGGGATATACAGTCCTAACCGAGTCTTATCATTAATTTCAACTAATTTATTATGTTCCATCTTGGATACAAAAAGTAAAAGCCTTTTTAATAAAAGAATAAACCTCTTAAAGGAAAGCTCCCCTTTCCAGAGCGCGGGAAGAAAATGAAAAAAAATGCTTACTTTTAACCTTAAGATAAAGACTACTTTTCCGAAGCCTGTTAGATTGCTTACTGTTATCACGGGTCCCCCCCCCTTTCAAGACTGCCTGATCAAATCATTCCTTGCTGTTTATACCATAAAACCGTTCTTTTGATCCCTTCCTCTAGGCAAAAGGAATTGTTGAACCCGAGGATTTGCTTCGCCTTCTCAATTGAGAACTCAATATTGTCATAGAACATGTTTACTCTCCCTCGCGTCAAGAGCGGAGGAGTCGAAGATTTAAAGAGAGTGAATAGAAGTTCCATGAGGAATGCGGCGGGATAGATCAAAGCCTTGGGAAGGCTGCGGGGCTTTTTTAGTCCCGCTTCAGAACAGAATAGTCCATAAATTCGATTCATAGTTTCAGGTTGTTCATTACCGACTAGAATACTGTGTCTGCCCGTCAGTTGTTTTGTATAGGCCAGAAAGTAAGCCCTGGCCAAGTCTCCGGCATAGATGACATGGAATTTATTTTGGTTTGCTCCCGGGACAAAGGGAACTCCTGCCTTCGCAGTCTTGAGGTATTCATAAAACCCTGTGTTCAGTTCCCTCTCACCATAGACCCAGACAGGCTCTAATATCGTCAGGTTCAGGTCATGTCTTGCGGCAAAGGCCAAGGCCTCTTTCTTAGCCAAGGCTTTAGTATCACGATAGTAATTTAACTTACAGGGAAAAAAACTATCTGCGAAGTATTGGTAATGAGAATTATAAGGGGCTTCTTCATGCTTAACGTCAAAGCAGTTTTCTTCTCCATAAACGGAATTAGACCCTGTTAAGAGGATGTTTTTTATCCCAGCCTGAACACAGGCAGTTAAGACATTGATGGTACCAACTACATTTGTCTGATGGAATTCCTCATAATCCCCCCAGTCGGCTACTTTAGCGGCATTATGAATGACCCAATCATAGCCGCTGAAAGCGCTGGTCAATTCCTCAATATTCTTGATATCCCCGGTCTTTAACTCTACCGCTAAACCCTCAAGATTGGAAAGGCTACTGCCTCTTCTAATCAGGCAACCAACCTTGATCTCCTTTTCGCAAAACGCCCTCGTAAGGTGACTACCGATAAATCCTGTCGCACCTGTGATCATGACGCTAGATTTATTCATTTTCCTGATACCGTTTGAAAAGAATTAAGGCATTATGCCCACCAAAGCCATAGGACGCGGATAGTGCATATTCAATGGGGGTCGTAAGTGTTTCTAAGGGGAGATTCAAATTATCTATAGGTTCAGTCGTTAAGTTGCCATGAATTTTGGATTCCTTTATAGATAGAGCTATTACAGCCGCCTCGAGGGCTCCACTGGCTCCGATGCTGTGCCCGAGTACTCCTTTGGTAGAATTAATATACGGCTGGTTGCTTTTATCCCCAAAGATCCTTTGGATCACTTTGGCCTCAATGTCGTCATTAGTCGTTGTTCCTGTACCATGGGCATTCAGATAGTCAACTTTTACCCCCTTGCCAATCTTTTCAAAAAGACTGGCAATATTGTCCCCGCTGGGATCCATCTGGACAATGCTGTAGGTATCGCTGCCTGCTTCATACCCTACAATCTCGGCATAAATATCTGCCCCTCTGCTTCGAGCTTGATCTAGCTCTTCTAAGACGAGGACACAACCTGCCCCTTCATTAAATAGAAATCCACTTCTTTGTTGAGAGAAGGGTTGGGGGCTTCCGTCCTCAGCTCTAGTAAGCGTGGAGAGCATGTCAAAGCCTCTCATAATTGCCCCATTCTTTTCTGCTAGGGCCTCGACCCCGCCCGTGAGGATCACATCACATCTGCCTTCCGAAATTGTTCTGTAAGCCTCACCAAGAGCATAACTCCCTGAAGCACAGGAAGCATTGAGAGTATAACTGAACCCTTTTAACCCGAAGAGGATGGATATCCAGGCCGCAGGGGAATTCGTCATCAGCATCGGAATAACCATTCTGTTGAACCTGAGTTTGTTTGACTTTTCCGGATCAGCCATATGAGCTATATAAGAGTCGAAGGCAGTCTGGAGACTGCTCATGCCAATACCGATAATGGTGCCACAGTTTTCCAGACCCTCTACTTGCCGATATTTTTCTCCGTCACTTATCTGAAATCCAGCATCCTCCAAGGCCAGCTTCGTGCATAATACTGAGAGTCTGGCAGCCTCTTCCATCATCCCTTCCACCGATTTATGGAATCCTAAATCGGTTAGAGAAAACTTTGGCTTGGGAACAAAATAGCGGGATTTGAACGTGTAATTCTGTTCGTAGCTTCTCGGGATCTCGGCTAAGCATGTCTTTAGACCGAAAATGCCAGCTGAGAAATCTTGTTTGCCAATTCCGATAGACGTAGCCGGACCAATCCCAGTTATAACTACTCTTCGTTTCACTTAAACGCCTCCTATCTCGAAAATCGAGGTTCGAGGCACGAAGTGCGAGTACAAGTTAAACTTTCGGCCTCTAAGACATTCTAACCTTATTCTAATTATCTGGTATACCTCTGTAGCAGCATTAGGGCTTAGTCAGAAAATCTACGACATTGCGCAAATAGTCTTTAGGATCTGCGTAGTCCCTCGCTCGCAAAGCGTAAGTACTTAAATCAATCTCTCGTTCTCTCTCCCAGAGAGATTTAATGCCCTGTTCTTTTACCTCTCCAAGTTTATGGAACGTCAACTTCTGTTGCTGTGCTTCCCAAATAAACTCTTCTTCGACCTCTCTTGTTAGGGTGAACAGCAATTCGTACTCCCCACATTCCCCTAAGAAAAGCATTTCCTTAGGGAGGTTAAGAGTCTTTGCTAAGAGTAAGCCGCTTTTTACATATGGTAGGCTGCCAACGACAAAGCCCGTTCTGCTCATTTCCGAAATTGTCCCTAAGGCATTAAAGACTCCTTGCTCGTGTCTATACAGCAGCGGCTATATCGCTTAATAACCTCGGCCTCTTTGCTTCTCAACCGAAAAAAGTTTTTCCATCGACCTGTTAAATGTTTAACTAATAAGTTTTGCTCATATAACTTGAGCGCCGCTTCCACGTTTCCTCTGCCAATTGGGCCGGTAAGATAAATTCCGTCCCCAACTTCTCCCCTACTCCTTAACATGGCTTGACCTTCTAGATCCCCTAAGACAGAACCGGTGTATCTCCAAGTGTTAGAGATTCCGAAATCTCCACCGATAAAAGTTGCCCCCACTTCTTTTAGGACCTGGGCAATTCCAAGCGATAGCTTTTCGACATAGCCCTTCGTCCACGAGTCTCGGATAACCATGCTATGGGCATAAAACTTAGGTCTGCCCCCCGAGGCTAGAATATCACTAATACTGCCTAGAGCCATATTCCAACCCAGCGTATATGGGTCATCCTCTCGCAATAAGTCTTCTTCCGAAAATTCGTCGATATTATAAAGAAGCCCTATACCGTGAAAAGCGACGATTTCAGAGTCTGATTCAAAGAGATTATTAACTTGGCTGGAACTCCTGGGCATATGCTTATTAATAACTTCAATTATTTCTCTTTCTCTATTCATCCTCAACCTTCTTACTTAACTTTGGATTCGACGTAAATCTCCGTTAGCAACCTTAGAGAATAACTTAATTTAGAAATTTCTTTTTGAAAATCATACTAAACTAATACACTCTACAACTCAATTAACTCAATTTATATCAATCTAGCTCAATTTATATCAATCTAGCTCAATATAGCTCTCATTTAACTCATATCTGATCTGCCTGACTAATTACGTCTAAGGGGTCCTGAGCCGGCTCAATCACACAAGGCAAAAACCCTTTAGGATCACCGTCAAACTCTAATTCATTGTTCCTACTGCTTCCGTATACTTTGATTTGCTGAGTGTATTCCAAGGACCTTGTATTGTTATTGGCAAACCCTTTCCCACTATATAAGCTTCTAATAACGCCAACCCAATTAGCGAGCCCGATATTTTTAATGGTTAGGGTATAAAATCGAGGGTCTCTCAAGGTTAACTCGTTTTTCACCTTAATCCCGGAAACTATATAGGTCGTTTTGACTTCCAGACTGAATGGAATTAATAGGGGCCTGACTGGATACTACTTCGAATCCCCCCTCCAGCAGGCTTTCATAGATCTCTCCTTGATTAAAAACAAGTTTTTTCTTAATCCCATCAAATTCCGAATGAATAATATCTAGAACTGCCCCGATTCCTGCTAAGGCTACAGGCGTAAGGGCCGTAGAGTAAACTAGGTGGGAGCAGTAATATCTTAGATAGTTAATCAGCCTTTTTTCCCCGCTGATCATCCCTCCTGAATTAGCAATTGCCTTTCCCAAGGAGGCGGTATAAATCCCTTGGTATCCTTCAATCCCCTGTTCTTCGAGGATCCCATGGCCCGATTTCCCCAGCACTCCGATACCATGTGAATCATCAATCACAGGCATGGCCTGGTATTTCTCACACAATTGAACGATCTCTTTAAATGGCGCAATCCTGCCCACCGTGGAAAAAACTGATTCTGTCACAACAAAGACCTGCCTGTAGCCAGTCGAACGTTGCAAGATTCCTTCTAAATGCTCCAGGTTATTATGGAGAAAAGGCCTGATTTTACTGCCTGCTGATTTAATCCCTTGAATCAAGGACGAATGGGCTAATCGGTCAACAACAATCAGGTCCTGGGGGCCAGCAATGCAACTGAATAGTCCATTATTAGCCTGGTAACAGGAGGGTAGAATAATCGTCTCCTCCAGCCCAACAAAACGTGATAAATTCTCTTCCAGTCTTTGGTACAATTCGATATACCCTGTGGCGATGGGAGTGCCACAAAGGGATACTCCATATTTTTCTACAGCTTTCACTGCAGCTTGTTTCACCCTCAAGTCGCTAGCTAGGCCCAGATAGTTGTTGGATGCCAAGTCAATCATCTGATGTCCGTTGACAGAAATCTTCCCTTCCAGACCGGAGTTCATGGTCAGGTAATAAGGGTTATACCCCCTGACCTCAGCAAGGCTCTCATCCACGCTCAATCTGTGATAAAAATTTCTTAAATCCATAGTTTCTCCTTTAAACAATCTCTTGAAGTTTTCCAACAATATCTTTGATGGTAAGCACATCGGCAAAATCGTCTTCGGCGATAGTTATAGCAAATTCGTCTTCTAGAGCCGAAAGAATCATTAATTTATCCAAGGAATCTACCATTAAATCTTCAATCAAATGACTGTCCAAATTAATCTCGGGACGTTTATCTAAGACGCTCTGTATTATGAGAATAATTCTGTCTTCCAAATTTATAATCACCTTCACCCTCTCCTTCTATGAATCCAAAAACTTAGTTCTTGTAACATCGAGTTTGTCGATCCGAATCACACATTACTGCACAAATATTACAATTGACACATCGGGCAGAATAATTCTCGTCCTGAACAAGTTTTTCTACCAAATCCGGTTCACAAATAAAGGGTCTGCTCAGGCTGACGAAGTCAACAAAGCCATTTTCCAGACAATGCCGCATTTCGGCACCCTTCCGGAAACCACCCACACTAATAATGGGAATGTCGGTTAATGCTTTGGCAATTTTGACATATTCAAGATTATAAGTCGGTGTAAATGACTTTAGTTTTGCCCTCATCAGGCCATAAATGAAGACATTTTTAATTAACAGCGGAATATCTTTAATTCCGCTGTTAGTTTTAAAGACAGGGTTATGCTTTAAGATCATTTTGAGGGGGATGTCTCCACGAAAGATATTCAGCGCATTATCCATTGTCCCATAACTAATCTCTAGACCATCGACTTCTTGAGCATCTAGAAAACGGATCAGGCTGGCAAACTGCTCCATCGTGAATTTGGTAAAATAATCATCACTACCGCTTACTTTGATTAACAGCGCAAAATCTCTTCCACACTTATTCCTAATTTCTTCAAGAACTAATCCTAGAAATTTTGTACCTATCCCATTAATATCATGAATGCCAAACTCATCGTTTCGATGATTGATCGAGGGCAGTATAAACTGATGGATCAGATAGCCATGGGCGGCATGGACTTGTACACCGTCAAATCCAGCTGCTTTAGCATAAACGGCAGCTTCTCCAAACCTTTTGATCAAGGCATACACCTGTTCTGTCGTTAATTCTCGAGGAGATCCCCCAAAATATAGGGACCTTTGATTAGACACTCCATAGACATCCTGTCTGGTTTCCTTTTTTCTAGTCTGCCTCCCAGTATGAGCTAACTGCATAAAAATCTTACAGTCGTATTGATGAACCATCTCTGTAACGGGTAAATAGGACTCGATCATTTCCTCACGGTCAATTCCGGCCTGACCTGGCTGCATCGCTTTTCCTTCAGGAGAAATATAGGCAAAGCCTGTAATGATCCCTCCCACGCCTCCTGAGGCTAATTGTTGATATAAATGCCGGTATTCTGGCAGTGGATATCCCTCAGGATCAGACATTCCTTCGAACGTTGCTGATCGAATGAGCCTATTTTTCAAGCGACAGGGGCCTATATTAGCTGGTTCAAACAGTTTCATTTAATACCCTCCCACTGATTTTTACAGATTTGTCTTCCGGACAAATTACACTATTCTCGTAACTCATTCTAGCATTTGGGATCAGTGTGCAGGTCAAATAAGAAGCCTACAAACATATAGGACACTAAAAATAAGAGCATTGCCAATTCGGTATTGAATAAAGCGATGAGGGTTGCCTGACCGCAGATACAGGCTCGGAAATTAGCCACCAGAGAATAATAAGTTTTCTCACCCCGAGGATTTTTAAAGTAAAGGTATCCTGTCCACAGTTCTAGAAAAAGGGTTAAGCCAGCCAAAATAAGGAACATATTGTTGACTCTGGCTTCGATAAAATTATTAAAATAAAGCAGCCCAAAGATCCCCGCAGGGAGAAGCGCAGAGATGGCCGCTAGATACCTGGCTTTCTCAACTCCCAATCGTACAATGATCGTCCGTTTACCTGCAGCCTTATCCCCATCGTAGTCTTTAAAATAGGTATAAAAGGTCATCAATCCGTTCATGACTGCTACTAGAATCAGCACTGAAACACGACTATATGTAAAATAAGGGGACTCTGTCGGACCTGCTGCTAAGAAGCCATAGGCGGTGCAGGTCGAAATCATCAGCCCAAAGACGATATTACCGAAAATACCGTGACCCTTAGCGTATTCATATACTATATTTAAAAGAATTCCGAGGATTGCGGGAATAAGGGCAATGGGTTCCAGGTATAGGTATGTCATCACTAGAGTCATTATCAGCAAAATTCCCGTAAGGATCAGGGCTTTTTGGGGATTCAATTCACCAGTAACCATGGGACGGTGCGGAGCGTTCACTCTGTCCTCTTTTAAGCCAAGGTAGTCATTGATAATCTGGTTTATGCCCCAACTAAGAAAAAGCATGACCAGCACTACGGCCTTTTTTTCCGTCGCCGGAACCAATTCTACGGTCTGAAAGGGAGACTCTGCGATGTATTCGTAAAGGCAATCCCCAGCCAACCCCCAATTCCTGTTACAAAAGCGTAATATAACCTCATTGATTTGATATAAGCTCTCATGAATTTTAACACTTTATTAAACCCCGCCCTCTTCTGAAAGCTCTCTAAGCCTTTTTTGAATATAATCCTCATCAAAAGAAGAGCAAATCCTGCGGTCCTGTCCATCGAGAATCCGAAAGTGCCGCGAAATAACATTTTGCTGGATTCTAAACTGATTCGCAGACTCGAGATTAATCCACCATAATTTTCCGCCCATGGTTTTTTCGTTGCTTTCATAATCGGTAAAGGCTAAAGAAAGAATAATATCTTGCGGATCTCCTCCAAAGGTCATGGCTAGAACTTCACTATCTCTGAAAATAGTACACAAAGTTACGGAACCTGTCCAACCGAGGGTAGACCGACCTTTTTCAATCTGAACTAAGGTCTTCTTAGAGATACCCAGTATTTCAGCCATCTTATCCTGGGTATAATCCCTTTCGATGCGAATGAGTTTTAATTTTTCCGAGGCTTTATTGATAAACTCAGCTCTAACCATAGGCAATTACACCCCTTTAGTGTAATTTTACACCATTTGAGCTTTTTTTAATAGACCAAAGTCATTTAAATTGAAAAATAGTTGTTAAAGAAAGACGATGCTCGAAGCACCCTTTTTTAACAACTATTCATGCCATTCTAAATTAAATACAAGTATCTTACTCTCAATCGCTATCAACCGATAACGTACCTGCCGACTAACCTTCTGCAACAACCCTATCTTCTTTTGCTCCGAAGGTAAGGAATAACCGTTGGCAGCAATGAAATAAAAATTATCGCAAAGATTACAAAGGTAAAGTTATGTTTAACCGCGGGAATGTTCCCAAAGAAAAACCCAGCGAACATAAATAGCATTACCCAAGAAACTCCACCGACACAGTTATACAGAAAAAACTTAGAAAAGTTCATTTTACCGAGACCCGCAACAAATGGTGCAAAGGTTCGAATAATCGGTAAAAACCTGGATAAAATTATGGCCTTGCCTCCATGCTTCTTATAAAAGGCTTGAGTTTTGTAAAGGTATTCCTTCTTTATGATGCGGGAGTTTTTCATAGCAAGCAGCTTATGCCCGATCATTTTGCCAATAAAATAATTTACTGTGTTTCCAACGACAGCTGCAATAATTAGCAATACAAGAGCCAACTTAAAGTTCAGAGCACCGGAGGCTCCCAAAGCCCCAATTACAAAAAGTAAAGAGTCACCAGGAAGAAAAGGGGTCACCACAAATCCTGTTTCACTAAAAATGATCATGAACAGAACTAAATACGACCAAGTTCCGTAGTCCTTAATTATTTCCATTAGATGTCGATCGATATGAAGTATAAAATCAATTAAACCCATTACTAATTCCATGATAGCTCCTTTAAATTTTCATTTGGTAATGACCGAACTATTCTATTCGCCAGAGTTCTCAAAAATTCCTTTAAACAGAATTTGGCTTTCAGAATTTACTCAACTATATTATACGATACCCTGTCCCTTTCTAGTACTTATAATCGAAGGTCCCTCTGTAAAAATTCCAAAGGACCTTCGATCATAGTTACCAGTTACCATGCTCCTTTGACTAAAGCCATGCTTTACATTAATTTTTTTCTTGAATGAATTCCATCAGCAACTTAGCTGTACCTCCAGTGAGTTTTAGACAGCGTCGCAAATGTTCTGGCGAATCAAATTCATGCGGATTTAAGTTACGACAACAAGTCCCCCCAAATTCCAGAGTAAAGCGATCGTGAAATCCACGAGCCAGTTCATAGACTTCTTCTCTTGATTGTTGCGGATCATTACGACCCCTAAATAGTCCTAGTATCATGATTGATCCGGTCAATGCTCCGCACTGACAACCAGCATGCCCTAATCCGCCTCCAAAACCAGTGGCAATTTTTAAGCTTTCTGGACTCAGAGGATAGTTGAGGATTTTGTTAAAAGCATGCAGTATGGATTCAGCACAGTTCAAGCCATTCTTAAAATTGTTACCCGCTTGCGATCGAGCCTCCAACGCTAGTTCGTCCATTATGTGCCCCTTTCTATTTCCGAATAATTACTTGACTAACATAATTAATATAATAGTTCTACAACAGGTGTTCAATTCCTACTATTACCAATAATTTAATTAGAAGGTGGGGTATCTCCTACATAGGATAAGGACCCTTGACTATAAAAGACAAGGGTCCTTATCCTATGTGAATCTCAAATAACTAAAGAATGTCCTAAAAACTAAGCTTAATGAGTAACCTCTAACGTTCCTTTATCCAGATCATATTTAATACCTAGGACTTCAACTTCTTTGGCATTAACCCTTTCCTTAATTATAGGACTCTTCAAAAGATCTTTTAGGGCATTCTGAATGTTTAGATCTGTACTGGCTTCGATTAATTCTTTACCGGTAGTGCCCATCGCCCGAGCGTCATCGACTGCAGGTTTTATTTTTCCAATGATAGCTCCAATACTACCGTGTGGTTCTCCTCCTTCTACAGCAGCGGTGACCGCTCCGCATCCTTCATGACCAAGAACTACAACTAAAGGCACCTTGAGGTGGTCTACTGCATATTCTACACTTCCTAATTCAACAGGAGTAACCACATTTCCAGCCACTCGGACAACAAACAAATCCCCTAGGGCTTGGTCAAACAATAATTCAGGCGAAACTCTCGAGTCTGAGCAACTCACTATTACAGCAAACGGGTGCTGTCCGTTCTTTAGTAAATCGCTTCGCTTTGTAAAACTGAGGTCCTTACTTAAGGGCTTGCTAGCAGTAAAACGCTCATTTCCGTCCATTAAGAGTTGTTTTGCTTCATCTGGTGAAGAGATCACTTCAGCTCGTTTATAGACAGTCGTTTGAGCCATCGCTTCCTGGACAGCTGAATTATTCGGGTCCAATGTCTGTTTATCAGTCTTAGGTGTCATCTGACTTACGCAGCCGCTTAAGACTACCGCTAAGCTAAGTAATGTAGCAACGAGATAACAGATTGGTTTTCTCACAAAATCTCTCCTTACTATTTCGACTCTATTTAATACTATGCCCTTAAATTCAATTTTACCAATAATTCCTTGTATTAGTCCTATTCCTTAATCATTGTATACATTCTTTTCAAATCTTATGTAAAATCGTATGACTGATAAAAACAAGTATAGGGCTAGCAACTTCTGCCAGCCCTTATACTTAGTTTACATTGCAATTTGAGCATTTTCCGGAACACCCACTGCTAATAGGTTCTCGGCACCTTGGGCAAACAAGGGTCAAACCTGATTGTAAAGGATTGTCCTCTTTTTATTTTATCTAAGGTCAGATTATCTGCCTCTTTTCTCATTTTATTTATGTATGTAATATAATGTCTTGGTCATTGATAATGATTATCATTTATTTTAAACTTATTATACAAAATCCTCTTTTGAAGTGTCAACTAATATTTTCTCGCTCTTCGGTTTCGAGCTTATGTAAGATGTTTTTAAAGAATACTAAAATCCCGGCCACACTTTGGCCGGGATTTAAAGGATCATCATAGTCAGTTTAAGGATTATGGATTATGGATTATGGATTATGGATTATGGATTATGGATCACTTGTTGAATAGAAATAAGAGTAAAAACACGATGGAAATACTCATCAAGAGCACTCAAAGAATAGAGACTCTAACCTTATTATCGAACTGTGAACTTATCAATGGATTGCAGTAACTCGTTGGCAAGCTGAGATAAATCTTGGCTGGCATTAGCAATTTCATGCATAGATGCAGCTTGCTCCTCGGATGCAGCGGAAACTTGCTCAGTACTAGCCGCATTGCTTTCAGCGATACTAGCTAAAGTCTTTAAAATCTCAATTATATGATCTTTTTTCTTATCCATTTCATTCCCAGAGTTATTTAAAGTGGAAATAATAATTTTTGTCTTTTCGATCGCAACTGCTATACCCTTAAACCGTTCAATGGTAATTGTTATGCTTTCCTCTTGTTTCTTCGCAATTGCAGAACTTTTAGCGATGACGTCAACTGCATTTTGAGAATTTGCTTCTAATTCTTGAACGATCCTCTGTATTTCTCTTGTCGATTGAGCTGATTGTTCTGCTAACTTCCTAATTTCTTCAGACACAACTGCAAAGCCTCTTCCCGCCTCGCCTGCGCGTGCAGCCTCGATCGCTGCATTCAAAGCTAATAAATTGGTTTGATCGGCGATCGCTTGAATCATCTGACTAGCGGAATGAATTTTTACGGCACTCTGATTAGTTTCCATAATACGTTCTTGGATTCGTACCGTATACTGATCTCTTTCTTCTGTCCTTTCCGTTAAATCCTTAATGGCAATACTTCCTTCATCCTTCATCGTCTCAACAATCTCAATAGAATTATTAAGATCGTATAAATTCTGCTGATCCTTGTAGATTATTTCCCCTAATTCAATCATTTGTTGAACACCATTTTCCGTATCCCTAACCTGATCAGTAGCACTTCCAGCGATTTGTTCAATCGTCTTGGCCACCTCTTCCACAGCAATGGCCGATTGCTGAGAAATAGACGTCAATTCTTCAGAAGTATTAGACACTTGACGAGCAGTTTGAGATAAGTGCTTTAAAATCTCTCTTTGATTCATATTTGCGGCATAGATTACTTGGCCGAGGATTCTAAACTCATTATTTCTTTTCATGAAGTATTCCATACTATTCTCAACGTTAAGTTTCTTGAATGGGTTGTCATAAAACACCACATCACTTTGAATCTCTTTAACTTCTTTCAATTCAATATCAGTGCCTATTGTGCCAACGAATTTCCCCTGAATGATAATAGGCAGCATAATACTGGTCATCAAAATAGACTTCCCATTGAGCTCATATTCATATGGCTCTAAAATTGAAATCTTACCTGTCTTTTTCGGAATGGAATACCATGGTTCATCATAGACATTTTTGAGAGCTGTCACTTCAATCTTGCCATTTTCCCAATATATATAGGAAGTAAAACGACCGTTGTCGTAAAATTCATTATTTTGAAACTGATCATCGCATCCGTCAAACGCATTCGGTTCCCAAAAGGAACTCAAGGCTAAGATCTGTTCGTTTTGACTTAAAAGCTTTTTTTGTATTTCAATAACCGTCAACCTGTCGGTATTCCCACTTTTTTTAATCTGGGTTAACTCATCCAAGAGCATTCTAACTGCAGTAACTCCCTTCTCCAAAATCAAATAATCCCCTAATGATCCCCTCTTTAAAGTTTCAATGGATAAAGCTAGGAGTTTGGAGGTTTGCTTGGCTTGATATAAGAGAATTGCAATCAAGCCAAGCATACTCAAAAGAAATAGAATAAAAGCATAACTGGTATCTCTTAATACAAAACCGATGGCAACCATAATAACTGCATAAATCAATGGCAACATACTTCGCCAATTACGTGATCTCAAGTCTCTACACCTCTCTTTACTTTTTCTACATTATTCTTAAAACATGCAATTTTCAAGCCAATTTTCATACGGGTATTAACCTCTCGATTCCTTAAATGTAATATGGCTAGATCTTGGTAAATATTCAAATTTTTCTAATACTTAAAATTTCCATTAAGTTAAGATTGACTTGGTCAAGTAATAATTGAGTTGTAATTAACTTATATTAGCCTGTCTAAGTGAACAGATTACAAAAATCCTCACAGTATTAGGATTTGCATCACACTACGTTTAATAAAGTTATTAAGGTTGTGATAAGAGTTGCTTAAGTGCACATACTATTGTATGTACTACTTCGAGGAGGTCTCTGAATGGGGAAGAAGGTTATTCTTGGCAGTTTTATACTAATCATTACTTCTTACATACTATTTCAGATAGGTTATGTTGCTACCTCTGGGCCGTTTTTTTGCGCTAAATGTCATGAGGTAACAGACTATGTCTCATCATGGCAGGTATCTGCCCACAAAACCGTAGTTTGTTTAGACTGTCATCAACCCAGCGGAGAATTGGGAAAATTGCATGCTAAGGCCAGAGGTTTAAATTACTTATTTCAGCATTTTAGTGGAGATTTCACTATTCCAACTCGAGCGATCGTTTCCGATCAAAATTGTATTCAATGCCATTTAGGCGACAATGAGTCTTTCCCAGAAACAGTACGACTAAAAAACACTTCAACGATAAACCATTATGAAACCATTAAACAGTCAAAATCTTGCTTAGCTTGTCACAGAGCTACGGCTCACGGAGTAGATATCTATCTATCCTCCGAGTTAAAGGGCACCAAGCCGTAGGCGAAGGCAGCAGCCCTGGTTGTACTTATGCTTAGAAAGTTATATAACGCAAGTTTATACTTTCTGCCCTGATAGTATAAAAAAAGCGAGCATTGAGCTCGCTTTTTTGTACCATCAAGATCATTAATTTTTAAAACCCCGCTGAAATTCCCATTCGTCCGAGTGATTGAAGAATTACAGTTCCACCAAGAAAGATGATTAAGCAAGCAGAGACCATGGCTAAGCGATTGACAACCTGCCATCGTTCCAGTTTTTTGATGGTATGACTGGCGCGGACCACAAACACTGCGATCGCGACCATTGTAATAGCACCGCCGATCGAAAAGGCACCTACTAGTCCTAACCCTAAGGGAATCTTATCGGCTGAAATTGCTGCTAGTAGAATTGCTAAGGCACTTGGGCAAGGGATGATACCGGTAAAAAAACCTGTCAAAAATAGATTTGAGCGTGAGGAAGGAACAGAATGAGGCTCTGAATGATGATGGTGGTTGCAATGGCTCGAGCATTCATTTATTTGTGACCTACTTGTTTTATGTCTTGCCTCTTGATAGTTAAAAAATCTTTGTATCATAATATTTAGTCCAATATAAATGACGACAATCCCAGAAATAAGTTGGAACCAATGAATTAGATTTTCAGGTACAATTACCTTTACTGCCGACGAAGCCGAAACGGCTATCAAGGTAATCGAGAGTGTATGAGCCAGCGCTGAAATTAAACCTATCCCGATGGCATCTTTGATTTTCGCACCTGAAGAAATGAGGTATGCCGTGATAATCCCCTTACCATGACCAGGTTCTAAAGAATGTAGGGCACCAAGACCTACTACAGCTGGCAAAGTATACATAAAATCCATTAGAGATTCCTCCTCCACAATGCTAACTATATATATGCAGGCATGTCTCATAACTTTCCATCCTACATGTTAAGTTAACAAGAGGAAACATCCTTCTTCACTCATCAGAAAAAAAGCCGCAATACAACTATTGCGACTCAATTCACAGCAATGGCAACCTAATCTCTATTACCGTACCCTTATTAAGTTCACTCTGTACAGAAACCCTGCCATTTTGAAGCTCTATCAAGTGCTTAGCTATTGCTAAGCCGAGTCCTGTACCGCTCCCCTTCCTAGAACTATCGATTTTGTAAAAGCGATCCCAGATCTGTGGCAGTTGATCTGCATCAATTCCATATCCTTGATCTCGAATACTAATTAATAAAGTATTACTCTCCGGTAGGCTCGTATCAATGGAAACTTTAGTGTCTTGAGGAGAATATTTAATGGCATTGTCCACGAATATCACAAACAGTTGCCGTAAGCGATCATAGTCTCCATAAAATGCTGGGAGATCTTGGTTAGAGAGAGACTCTATCTTAATACCCTTTTTATCAGCAATAGTCTGTAGACTCTTAACGACATCTTCCAATAGGCTTGGAAGATGAATCTTTTCTTGATTGATCATAATTTTACCTGATTGAAGCCGAGAAAGCTCTAATAAATCCCCCACTAAACGTTCTAAGCCACGTGTTTCGGAAAGCATCCTCTCGTGGTAACGCATTATCTCTTCGTCTTTTACAACTGTTCCATCGACCATTGCTTCTAAAGAACCACGGATGACGGTTAGCGGCGTACGGAATTCATGGGACACATTAGCTACAAAATCCCGGCGCAATTGATCAAGACGCTCTCTTTCACTAATATCTTGCACCAACGCTACAATTCCGGTTATGGTAGCGTGGTTGTCCACAATAAGAGAAAAGGTAAAGACCAGCTTTTTGCCCTGCCAATCTTTGTGGACTTGTAAAGGCTTCTTGTCCTCCATGACTTTGCGAACTTGTGTCCAAATTCCTAAATCCTCGAGGTCCTTCTTTAGCGCCTCTTTAGAATAAGGATGAGGTCGATTCATAATCTTAGAAAGTGCTGCATTGACGCTCACAGGTTCAAGGATTGTGTCAAAGGCAATAATCCCTTCTGAAATACTCGATATAATATCCTTAAGCTTTCCTTTCTCCTGAAAAAGCTGGTTAATCGTAGAACCAAGCTCTAAAGCTAAAAGATCAAGGGAATTTCCAAGCTGTCCTAATTCATCCTTCCGATCCACACCGGTTCGTGCCGAATAATTGCCTCGTGTTATTTCCAGTGCCGTTCGATTCATGGCTTTCAAAGGACGGGTAAAGAGCAGGGAATAAAAAATCCCTAACCCTACTGCCAGAAGCAACGCCAAGAGAAGACTCAACGCGAGTATACTTATTGCTCTGTTTAGTGTTTCTGTAACCCCTGTGACTGGAGAATGAAGCAGCACTGAGCCAATAATTTTGTGGTTAGAATCTATCATGGGGACACCGACAGTTATGGTAGCTTCATTATAAACGCTGCTAAAACTTTCACTGACAGATTCATTTCCTTCTAAGACCTCGCGGATAACGTTTTCTGCTTCCTTAGGTAAGGGCTCTGAGTTTTTCGTGAAACCCTGTCCGAATTCTAACTCCGAGCCTTGCCTAAGTCCTGCCCCCATACCTTGTCTCATAGGCCCTATACCTTGTCCCATACCTTGTCCTAGGCCAGACATCATCGATAGACTTCCCTCACTGTCAGTAATCCAGACATTTGACTCAGTCAGTGTATCAAGCGAACGCATATAACCATTAAAACCCTGCATTTTACTATTCCCTTGTAAATAAACGGCGGCTACCTCTGAGATACTACGCGCATTGGCGAGCATTGTTTTTTCCCTGCTGTCAAAGGTATATTGTTTAAACATTTGAATAAAGAATATCCCAATGGCAAGCATGGATATGAGTACTATAACCACAAATCCAGCCGTTAACTTGTAAGCAATGCTATTTTTCAACATGCTTTACCTCAAATTTATACCCAACACCCCAAATGGTCTTTATATCCCAGCTATCGATTTCAGAGATGTTTATTTTCGATCTTAATCTCTTGATATGGGTATCAACGGTACGTGCATCTCCAAAATACTCATATCCCCAGACACTGTTTAATAGATTATCTCTTGAAAATACTTTCCCAGGGTTGGAAGCTAAAATCCAAAATATCTCAATTTCTTTCTTAGTTAGGTTGACGGGCTTATCAGAAATCATCACTTCGTAGTCTGTTAAATTAATCGTCAAACCAGGATAATCGACAATATCCCCTCTTTGCTCCTCAGATAAATCAAGGCGCCTTAAAACTGCTCGGATCCGAGCCATCACCTCACCCGGACTAAACGGTTTTACGATATAGTCATCTGCTCCAATGTCCAAGCCCATAATGCGGTCTCCATCCTCCCCTTTGGCAGTGATCATAATAATCGGAACATTTGAAGTTTTACGGATTTCCTGACAAACAGCAAACCCATCCTTTTTAGGCATCATGACATCCAGCAACATGAGTACAGGCTTATATTCCTCATATTTCCGGACAGCCTCTTCCCCATCATGGGCAATAATCGGAAAAAAGCCTTCTTTGGTGACATAGGTTTTGAGTATATCCAGAATTCCCTCATTATCATCGGCAATCAATAGATACTTATTCAAAAAATCCCACCGTCCTTTCATCTCTCTTAGTTTATCATTGCTGCTTATAATATTTGTGACATGTTTGTGAACAAAAATTGCCTAGTATAATAGTTCATTATCTTTTAATTTTACAGCTAAATAAGAGTGTTATAAATAAGCAAATAAGAATATGAAAGAATAGAGTAGGGGCGATTACTCG
>DOPS01000036.1:0-4474 GCA_003512645.1 Desulfosporosinus sp. | reverse complement strand
TGAGGAACGCCAATCCCTGCAACTATACGAGTGGTACAAATCGAGCCCGGTCCTATCCCAACTTTGATAGCATCCGCACCCGCTTCAATGAGTTCTCGAGTTGCATCAGCCGTTGCAACGTTCCCCGCAATCAACTGAGTCTCCGGAAAGCGCTCTTTTAAGACTCGCACCATCTCGATGACCCCTTTAGAGTGACCATGAGCTGTATCAAGTACAATAACATCGACACGAGCATTTACTAACGCCTCGGCACGCTGCAATGTATCTGCAGTGACTCCAATAGCTGCGCCTACACGTAAACGACCACTTTCATCCTTAGCAGAATTCGGATACTGCCGCCCTTTTTCAATATCCTTAATCGTAATTAGTCCCTTGAGCATCCCCTCAGAATCCACAAGGGGTAACTTTTCAATTTTATGTTGCCCCAATATTTCTTGGGCATGATCCAAGGTTGTTCCGACAGGAGCGGTTACCAAATTTGTCTGAGTCATCACCTCAGAGATTAAACGATTATAGTCTTTCTCAAAGCGCAGATCCCGGTTTGTTAGGATTCCAACCAGTTTTCCATCGACGGTAATAGGAACCCCTGAGATTCGATAACGCTCCATCAGTTTTAATGCTTCCATAACACTGTCGTTGGGATGTAAAAAGATCGGATCTGTGATAACACCATGTTCAGAACGTTTAACCTTATCCACTTCTAAGGCTTGCTGCTCAATGCTCATATTTTTATGAATAATCCCAATTCCGCCTTCTCTCGCAACGGAGATCGCCATCCGAGAATTTGTAACAGTGTCCATTCCAGCACTCATAAGCGGGATACTTAATTTGATTTTTTTGGTTAAGTAAGTGCTGACATCGACATCTCGAGGTAAAACCTCAGATTTGGCCGGAACAATGAGAACATCATCAAACGTTAGTGCTGCATTATTGATTATACGATTGGACTGCATGATTAGCTCCCTTCAAATAGTTTTCTAATTAGTATATCAGATATATCAAAAAAAGAACATATAATTATAACCTCTTAATCAACGGAGTGAAGGTAAAAGTAATACCTTTCAAACGATAGATTTCCCTTATCCCAGCAAACTATTCCCTATAGCTTGCAAAACAGGATTCTGTGACCTATGATGAGCAAGGAGAATGGAGGAATCATGACATGATCTACCGGGTACTTCAATTCGCTCATGCACTTTTTCCCAATCTTGATCCCAAGGACATCGAATGGGCCTTGAAACACTTATCTCCTGCTGCCTCTGTACTCTTTCTTCAGCAATCACTGCCCGAACAACGGCATGCGATAGATGTTACCAAAAGTATCTTGAAAGCAAAACATCCTCTATCCATGGACGACTTTAAAAACCTTGTCATCGCCGCACTCCTCCATGACTGCGGAAAATCCGTTCTTTCCATCCGTCTCTGGCAGCGGGTATTTATTGTCCTTATCCAGAAAATACCCAAGTCCCTAAGGTCACGCCTAGAAAGCGGTCACTCCATTTTCGCATACCCCTTAAAGGTCGAAACAAGGCACGCCCTTTGGGGCGGTTATCTAGCTGAAGATGCAGGGTTAAACCCTGTGATTTGCCAATTAATTCGTGAACATCACAATCCTAAAACCAAATTAGGCATTCTTTTAAAACAAGCGGACAATAAAAATTAAATAAAAAGCATGAGTCATTGTTAATCGACTCATGCTTTTTTTATAATGATGTATCTACGTTATCTTTTTCTTGCAGTTCAACAATTTCTTTGTTTTTTGAGAAAATCCATTTCGCAAATCGTTTATTATCACGTTGTAAGCGCACATTTTCCTTTTCAAGATGATGAACCAAAGCCACCTTTTCCCGTTCAACCTTTTCCAACAAGTTCATTAGTACCCTTCGGCTTACTCTTAAATGTTCTACACGCTGCTCCAGTTCCCCGATACGAGCCCTCAGTAACTTGACTTCGTCCTTAGAATCCAATACATTACGCCCCCCCGGCACTATCTATAGTTATAGTTTATGCCGGGAAAATGCATTTTAACCCTTTCTAAACAAAAGCTCNNGAGAGAAACACCCCAACGACCGACCTGGACTCCAGGTTTCTGTGCTTCGCCATGAAAGTCTGACCCTCCCGTAGTGAGTAAATCATAGTGCTCAGCAAGGGTGCCGTATCTTTTGACATCCTCCAGTTTGTGTTCAGAATGCCAAACTTCGATCCCTTGGAGCCCTACTTGGATCCAGTCAGGGATACCTTCTTCCAGTTGTTGAATGCCAGGGTGAGCAAGAACGGCAACCCCTTGAGCTTTGCGTACTAATTCGATCCCTTCTTCTGGGGTAAGTTTATAGCGTGGAACGTAGGCCGGTGCCCCCATTCCGATGTAACGCTCAAACCCTTCTTTAATGGACCGTATGAATCCATGCTTTAAAAGTACCTGGGCTATATGTGGACGTCCGATTGACTCTCCTTGGGCAAACTGTCGAACCTCATCTTCACTAATCACAATACCCAGAGTTGCCAAACGAGCTAGAATTTCCAGCATACGATGTACACGAGCTTCACCCAAACCCTTTAGTTTCTGATTTAAATAGTTTGATGAACCATCTAATTCGTATCCGAGGATATGAACCTCTTTGCCACGCCAATTTGTATTGAGCTCAATCCCTCTAAGTACTTGTATCTGATAGTTTAAACCAGCATCCACTGCCTCTTCCCAGCCCTGGATAGTATCATGATCTGTTATTGCAACGGCTTTTAAGCCCAACTCCGCAACTAAACGGACTAGTTCTGTCGGTGTCAGTAATCCGTCGGACGCTGTTGTGTGGCAATGTAAATCTGCTTCGTATAGGGTAAATGTTGAAACCACGACTCAACCCCATTTCTAGATTCTCTATTTCCACTTATTTTAACACGTCCGACAATAATCGCATAAAATTCCGACCCGAAATTTGCTCTATTTCCCGAGTCGAGAACCCGACTCTTATCAAATCATCCAACAACTTGGAGTAATCCCCTACATGTTCAAGTCCTGCTGGCGCTTCACTTATTCCATCAAAATCTGAGCCTAATCCAACCGTCTCCACTCCTGCTACCTCAGCAATATGACAAATATGACGAACGACATCTTCTCGCCTTGCTTGACCTGTCTCTTTTAAAAAAGACGGATAAAAATTCACCCCTACTACTCCTTTATGCTCTGCCAAAGCACGAAGTTGTTGATCCGTAAGATTACGTGAATTTGAACACAAAGCCTGGGCACAGGAGTGTGTCGCTGCAATAGGAGCCTTAGAAAGCTCTAGAACATGCCAAAATCCTGCCTCATTAAGATGAGACACATCAATCAGCATGCCCAGCTTATTCATGTGTAAAACAACCTCTTGCCCTAAATTTGTCAATCTACTCTGCGTATTAATTTCGCCGATTCCATCAGCCAGAGCATTGCGCTGATTCCAAGTCAGACCTAACGCTCTAACTCCTAACTTATGGATAATATCCAGCATAAAAAGGTTCTGTCCTAGAATCTCCCCGCCCTCAACACTCAGCAGGATTCCAATTCGAGTCGGATCCGGAACTTTCTGAAGGTCTTGTTTTCCCAACACCAGAAAAACCTCTTCCGGATGATCCACAATAAATCGATGGGCACCTTCTATCAGTTGCAACCCCCGCCAGGTTGACATTGTAGGTTTATATGTCTCCCCAATATAGGCCGCAAAAAACTGCAGAGAGATTCCTGCCTGCTTCGCTCTTTGTGTATCCCAGTGCCCTCCTTCTAAGGGATCATGCAACGTTCTTTCTCCCTCAACATAGTGAATTAAACTATCACAGTGCCCATCTACTATAAAGATATTATCCATAACTATTGACCCTCCTTATATATCTATCATAACGAAATAAACACCTGTCTGCTTATGAATAAAGCAAACAGGTGAATCCACGAATGTCTCGCAATCTTCGTTTAGCGCGGCTGAACAATTAACTTAATAGCAGTTCTTTCTTCTCCGTCAATCAATACATCAGTGAATGCCGGAATACAGACAAGATCGACTCCACTTGGAGCCACAAAACCCCGAGCAATGGCTACCGCTTTTACAGCTTGGTTGAGTGCTCCTGCTCCTATGGCTTGCAACTCTGCGCCCCCCCTCTCACGCAGAACCCCTGCAAGTGCTCCTGCAACAGCATTCGGGCTAGATTTAGCTGAGACTTTTAATACTTCCATAGATACATCCTCCTGCTCGAATTCATTTACAAGTATTACCACAACTTAGAATATATGTATTCGAGAACAGTCAGACAAAATCCTCTATTATAAAGAAGAATTTTCAGAATTTTGTCAAAGAGTAAAGCAACGGGAAAATCAAACAAGATTATGTATCTAGGAATCGTGTATTGTAAGCCCTGGTTCAAGATTGCCAATCGAGCTTCTTGCCCCGATTCAAGCCTCTGCTATCCGTTGGATTGCCTCAATCTGGCGCGCTTTTCCAGTTTCCTC